>JAHIZV010000038.1 GCA_018814445.1 Verrucomicrobiota bacterium
CACTTTCGGATGCGCCAGGCAAAGAAAGGCACAGCCCTGACGGGCTTAACTACGAACAATTGATGAAGTTCGCATTGTTTGTAGTCAATGCCGTAAGGCATGTCGTGGCCTTAAGTCAGTGCCATTCGTGACTGACCACAGGTTTCCCCGGAGCACCAACGACTTACGCATGCCGAAACGGCGAATCGGGTTCTTAGCCGCTATTTCTGGGTTCGTTTTCTGGTTTTAGGGATCGGAAAGGAGGGCTGAAGCGCAAGGTCCAAGGCGGAGGAGGGATGCCGGTGATTTTCGTGCTGTTTCGCGTGTCTCGTGGGGCTCCGTCCGCGGCCCTGCGTGAAACCCGGGAACGTTGACTATTGCCCCATTTTTCGCATTTTCAATATTGCGTTCACGCTTCTTCCGTGTATGGTTTCGCCATTGCAGCTTGAGTAAGACGAGTGATCTGAGATGTCCGGTTGTCAGTCCTGTTAGGTCGTTGGCTATCGAGATCCGCACGACGCGGAGGCAATCACCGACTTCATGGCGGCAGAGATAGAGAAGGAGTACCAGAATGGGTACGAAGTTATATGTAGGCAACCTGTCATTCCAGACGACGGAAGGTGACCTCCTGCGACATTTTGAGCAGGCCGGCACAGTGACTTCCTGCGATCTCATCATGGACAAGTTCACGAACAAGTCCCGTGGTTTCGCATTCGTCCAGATGAGCACGGATGAAGAGGCCCAGAACGCGATCAACATGTTCTCCGGCCAGGATCTTGACGGCCGTTCACTGACCGTGAACGAAGCCCGTCCCCGCGAGTCGCGCGGTCCGCGCGAAGGCGGCGGCGGCTACGGCGGTGGCCGTGGCGGTGGTGGCGGCGGTGGCGGCGGTGGCCGTCGCGATCGCTACTAAGATCGCTTCTGATAGTATTGTTGGCGGGCCGCAGTCTTGTACTGCGGCCCGTCGCATTTGAGGGAGGATCGGGTTATTGAATACTGTGCTATGTTGATATCGTGAGTGCAGAAACAGTTATACTCTTTGATGCTGGCTGTCCGCTGTGCACCCGCAGTGTTCAGCTCATCCGAAAGCGTGCTCGCGACGGCCTCTTTCGGTATGTGCCTCTGGATTCCAGCGAGGGGCGCAGACTCCTCGCAGAACACGGATTGGCGGACTCGAACCTTGATTCCCTGGTTCTCATTGAGAACGAAAAGGTGTACATCCGGTCGACCGCAGCCCTGCGGATTGCAAGGCGACTCAGGATCCTTTCGGTTCTTTACGTCCTTGTTGTTCTTCCCCGGGGATTACGTGACTCCGTTTATGACTGGATAGCCCGCAACCGGCACAGGTGGTATGGTCATTGTGACGATGAACGATGCGACGATACTCTGGCTGAGAAGTGATCTGCGGCTTGCCGACCACCCGGCGTTGTGTGCCGCCGTTAAACGCGGGTCGCCGGTCATTCCGGTATTCATCTGGAGCCCCGATGAGGAAGGCACGTGGAACCCCGGCGGCGCCGGACGCTGGTGGCTGCATCATTCTCTTGAATCGCTCGCCACGGCCCTGCAGAAGGAGAAGTCCAGACTTATCATCCGCGAGGGAGATGCTCTCGACGAACTGCAGACACTGATCGCGGAAACCGGCGCGACCGCAGTCTACTGGAGCCGGAGATACGAACCCTACGCAATCAAGCGGGATGCGGTTGTAAAGGCTTCTCTGAAGAGCGGAGGAATCGAGGCAAGAAGCTTCAATGCATCGCTCCTCTTTGAGCCATGGGACATTGCCAACAGGCAAGGCGGACCTTTCCAGGTCTTCACCCCTTTTTACCGGCGCTGCCTGACTCTCGAGACTCCAGCAGAACCCCTCCCTGCCCCGCGCGCCATTCCGCCGCCGGACCGCTGGCCGGAAAGCCTGCGTCTCGACGCTCTGAATCTCGAACCTCGGGTCCATTGGGCTGATGGCATTGCCGCCGCGTGGCAGACTGGGGAAAAGGGAGCGCGCGAGGAACTGGAGCGGTTCCTCGACGAAGCGATGAGCGGATATGACGAGAACCGCGATATTCCATCCACGGCAGGCACCTCCCGCATGTCGCCGTACCTGCATCACGGCGAAATCAGCCCGCGCCAGATATGGCATGCCGTAAAAGAATGCGAGATCACGATGACTTCGCCCGGGCTGGTGAAGGGAGCGGCATCGTACCTCAGGCAACTGGTCTGGCGAGAGTTTGCTCATCACTTGCTCTTCCATTTCCCCTATACGCCCACACAGCCGTTGAGAAACAGTTTTCAGCATTTCCCTTGGGGCGACGATCCTGATGGGTTGAAGGCATGGCAGCGTGGGCAGACCGGATATCCGATCGTCGATGCGGGCATGCGGGAGCTGTGGTCTACCGGGTGGATGCATAACCGCGTGCGGATGATCGCCGCCTCGTTTCTCGTGAAGGACCTACTGGTTCCCTGGCAGGAAGGTGCTGAGTGGTTCCGGGATACTCTTGTGGATGCCGATCTCGCGAACAACACCCTCGGTTGGCAATGGACGGCCGGCTGCGGCGCTGATGCCGCCCCGTACTTCCGCATCTTCAATCCGGTCACGCAGGGACAGAAGTTTGACGCAGGAGGACACTATGTCAGGAAATGGATTCCTGAGATATCCGGCCTGCCCGACAAGTACATTCACTCGCCATGGACCGCTCCTGAAGCTGCTCTCAGGGAGGCCCGCGTCGAACTTGACAAAGACTACCCGTGTCCGAGGGTGAACCATGCGGAGGCCCGCGAGCGAGCCCTTGAAGCCTACAGAACAATGAGAAATGTGTAGCCGGCCCCGAAACGAGGACCGGACCTCCGCCGTCAGCGGCGGCGGCTACAGGAGGGATGGTATTGATGACGGAAGGAGAAAAACCGATCCGCGTTGGAATCAGCTCCTGTCTTCTCGGGATCAATGTTCGTTACGATGGCGGACACCGCAAAGACGCCGCTTTAGTCTCACTTCTGCAGAGCGTCTTCGAGTTGATTCCGGTCTGCCCCGAGGTCGGCGTCGGAATGAGCGTGCCCAGGGAACCTGTTGATCTCATCGGCCCGGTCGAGGCGCCCCGCATGATCGGCCGGGAAACCGGTGAAGACTGGTGCGGACGTATGAACGCGTTTGCGCGCGAAACAACCGATCGACTTCTCCGCGACGGTGTCTGCGGATTCATCCTGAAATCCAGATCCCCAAGCTGCGGGAAAGGAAGCGCAAAAGTGCTGTCCGCGTCCGGCAAATCACATGTTCCCGGCTCGGGACTCTTCACCAAGGCGTTAATGACATATGCTCCCGACCTGCCTGTCGAAGAGAGCGAGACCCTTCACGACCCCGTCGCGCGCGAGAAGTTCATCGAAGCCGTTCGCGAATTTGCACGGTCGTGAGTTGCCTATTGCGTATTCATTCGATGTTTGATGTTCAATGTTCGATGTTCGATAATCTCGCCCCATGAACCATCAACCATCACCCATTCAGTTCACTGACATAGACTGGTCTACGTGGACCCCCGTTGAGGAAGCCACACTGCTATTCGTCATTCGTGATGGACAGGTTCTTCTTATTCACAAGAAACGTGGACTCGGCGCGGGCAAGATCAATGGTCCGGGCGGGCGACTGGAAGACGGTGAGACGCCCCGCGAGGCAGCGATACGCGAGGTGGAGGAAGAACTTCTCGTCACGCCCCTTGGCGTGGAGGAAGCAGGCGAACTCTCCTTCCAGTTTGTTGACGGGCATTCTATTCACGGACACGTTTTCACGGCCACCGATTGCCGCGGCGAGCCGCAGGAGACATACGAGGCTACGCCTATGTGGACCGCTCTCGATCAAATTCCCTACGAGCGCATGTGGGCCGACGATTACATATGGATCCCGCTGATGCTTGAGAAGAGACCCTTCAAAGGTCGTTTCCTTTTTGACGGTGACGAAATGCTCGGCTACGAAATGGACGAACCCCGAATCTGACGTTTCACTTAGCCTCACGATCGTGAGGCTAAATGAAACACTCTCAGAAGACGTGTTGATTGAATCCGGCGGACTGTTCTCTGCAACAACGCTTCCAACGTCTGGAAAAAGGTGATATAGAGTTTCCAAGGTTTGGAAGTTTTCAGGTGATTCTGATATGGCGGGCTCTGAGCTCTTTTTTCTTATCTTTGAAGTCCTCGGCGGGCTGGCTCTGTTTATCTTCGGCATGAATGTCATGACGGACGGGCTTCGCCATGCCGCCGGGACTGGTCTTCGGCGGATCCTCGCACGCACGACAAGCAGTCGCGTTGCGGGTATTACACTCGGAACTATCCTCGGATTCCTTGTTCACAGCAGTGCTACAACTGTAATGCTGGTTGGATTCGTCAATGCGGGACTGATGTCGCTCCTCCAGTCCATTCCGCCCATGCTCGGCGCCAACATCGGGACCAGCATCTCGATGCAGGTTATCTCTTTCAAACTCGACAAGTACTGCTACTTCGCCATCACAGCCGGCTTTATCCTGACGATGGCCCTGCCCCACGCGAAGGGGAAGCAACTCGGACGCGCTCTGCTTGGATTCGGACTCCTTTTCCTGGGCATGAAGACGATGAGCGGCGCGATCAAACCGCATCGCGAGCTTCTGGCTCCTCTCCTGCAGGGCATTGATGGAAGCACGCTTCCGGGCATGTTGCTGGGTGTGGGCGTGTCCCTCGCCGTCACAGGTATCATCCAGAGCAGTGGCGCCACGATTGGTATGTGTTATGCGCTGATCGGCGCGGGCGTCTTCACGCAGTTTGAGCAGGTGTTCCCGATCGTACTCGGCGCGCACATCGGAACGTGCGCCACAGCCCTGCTGGGCAGTATAGGCACCAATATCGAGGCTCGACGCACGGCTATTTCACATCTGGCATTCAACGTGTTGAACGTCATCTTTGCCATCGCCGCTTCGAAGTTCTTCTTCTGGCTCATCCCGTTGACATCGTCTGACCTTACACATCAGACCGCCAATCTGCATACGGCCGTCATGCTGATCGCCTCGATGATCGTTCTTCCCGTGTCGAAGCTGCACGAGAAGCTCGTGCGTTTCATTACGCCTTCACGCAAGAAGCCGCCGGAGCCCAGCTTCCTTGAAGAAGACCTGCTCACAAGGCCCGAGCAGGCCATCTACGCCTCGATCAATGAACTGCAGCGCATTGTCCGCAGATGCGCGCAGAGTTTTCGGTTTAACGCGGATATCATCTTCAAACGCGATCGCGATCTGATCCAGCAGGTTCGCCTCAACGAGAAGGTGATCAACGAGATTAAGCTGGCGATGAAGGATTATCTCTCCTCATTGACCTCCCACTATCTCTCCCGACGTCAGGCGATCCTGATTCAGCACATTGAAAGATGTATGGCGGACATTGAGCGCATCGGAGACCACATAGACGCGCTTACGGACTTGTCTGAAGAGCGCCGCGACATTCCTGAAGCCAGGTTCAACCGCGACCAGCTTGAATGGTTGTTCACACTCTACGAAAAAGCGGCGGAAGTCCTGCACAATGTCATCGAATCACTCAATCCTGATTTCAGGAGCGGCGACTTCCAGAAGATGGCGCAAACGATCCTGCAGACGCGCGACGAATACGCAGCGCTGAGTATGGCGACCAAGGACCATTTGTTCACCGCTCTGAGCGAGAAAAACATGGCGCCGATCGCGGGCATGTTCTTCCGTGACTACATTTCAGCAATGGACAAGGTCGTGAAGCACTCAAAATCAATAGCTCTCGTCGAACTCCAGCCCCAGTTCTGGATTAAGCGCAAGAAGTTGGGACGTGAGGCGAAGGAAAGTCCTGAGTTTGAACTGCCGCAGTTATCCGATCCGAACGACTTCCTGGACAAGCTTCAGAAGGAAGATACGATTTAGGTTTTCCGATTCCGGCGCTACTCTTCGGCTTCCGCTTCCGAAGACGTGTCCTCGACGACAGCCTCGACGGCGACCTTTTCCTCGACGGTCGGAGCGGCTGCCTGTGCGTCGGCCTGTTGATTCTTCTGCAGGAAAGACAGGCCCCGCCCCCCTTCCATATTGAGGTACACCCCCACTCCAAGAGCACCTATACAGATAATTACCAGAACAGTGAGAAGAGCCGCCATCCTTCGCTCTGAACGGCGCAACATGTCCTTCAGCAGACCTTCGGATTCCTTCGTGCGCTCGGCGAGAGACTTATTTGTTTCATCAATCTGCCCGAGGGCCTGGTTGAACCCGGTCATGCTGTCCGCGAACCTGTTAATCGCCGCACTCTGCTGCTCTGTCGCACGGCCGACGGCCTTTAATCCCTCCATCGCATCCGGCATCCCCTGCATGACTTCAAGCAGTTTCTCTTGCGTAGCGGACTGTCCGTCCATGTGAGTGCGAATCGAGCGAATCAATCCGAGGAGTTCTCCATAGCCGGCCTGCAAGGCCTCAAGCTGCTGTTCGCGCTTCGACTTGCGCCGAAGCCTCTGCACCAGACTGCTGCCCGACTTCGCCTGCGAATCCTCGGAACCCTCAATATCGATGTCAATCACATCGTCGTGATGGTCACCGGACTTCTTTTTACCGAACATGCTCTTGAAAATTCCCATTTCGACCTCTCCATCTAGCCATTCATTCGCGAGCGCTGCCGCAACGCCAAATCAGCAAGCACCAGGGCGCACATGCTTTCCACGATCGGCACCGCCCTGGGGACCACGCAGGGATCGTGACGTCCTTTCGCCTCAAGGACAACGCTGTCTCCATTGAAATCTGCTGTCTGCTGAGCTTTCCCGATCGTCGCAGGCGGCTTGAAAGCCACGCGCATAACGATCGATTCACCGTTCGTGATTCCTCCTTGAATCCCGCCGCTGTTGTTTGTGACCGTACCCAGCCGCCCGTCCTTCAGCTCGAACGCATCATTGTGTTCCGATCCTTTCATGCGGGATCCCGCAAAACCCGAGCCTATTTCAAAGCCCTTAGTCGCCGGTATCGACAGCATGGCCTGCGCCAGAAGAGCCTCGGTCTTGTCAAAGACCGGCTCGCCCCAACCGGCGGGCACACCTCGACACTCACAAGTCACCACGCCTCCCAGCGAATCGCCTTCGTCGCGGGCTGCAATGATCTGCGCCATCATCTTCCCGGCACATCCTTCGTCAGGACAACGGACATCGTTCCGGTCAACCTGGGCTCTCGTAAGCCCTTTGCCCGCAAGATCCGCGGCGTCAACTTTCCCTGCCGCACTCACCCAGGCGACAATCTCGACGCCGAAAGTTTCTCTCAGCCACTTCTCGGCGACAGCGCCTGCCGCCACGCGCCCGATGGTTTCCCGGGCACTTGATCGACCGCCCCCGCTGGAGGCCCTGACGCCATACTTCGCCTGGTATGTGAAATCTGCGTGAGAGGGCCGGGGAATGTTCCGCATTTCCTTGTAGTCGCCCGGACGGTACTCTCTATTCTTAACAAACAAGCCTATGGGTGTGCCGAGTGTGACCCCGCTCTCGACTCCCGACAGGATCTGAATTTCATCCTTTTCGTCGCGCGGCGTCGTGATAATGCTCTGGCCCGGACGGCGTCGATCGAGCTGTGGCTGGATGTCCGCTTCAGAGAGCGCCAGTCCCGGCGGACAACCGTCCAAAACGGCCCCGACACCTGCGCAATGGGACTCCCCGAAGGTGGTTACTCTTAAAATGGCCCCTATCGTACTCGACATAAACTCTCTCCGTTATCTGCGCTTCAACTACGATTATCTCCTTTTGCGGCCAAAAACCATTACAAAAGCATGTTGATTAATGACGTTTATGCGGTTTTTCCGCGGGGGCAACCCGTCATTTGACAGAAGAAACGCCGCGCGAAAGCGCGGCGTTTTCTTCCATACATCGAAGGCCTTTCAGACCACTCTGCGACGAATGCTCCTGCTAACAAGCACCACAAGGCCAAGGCCGAGCAGAGCCAGAGATGCCGGCTCCGGAACAACTTCCGTATCAAGCGCATTGAGATTGTCGGTCGGCAGCAATCCCAGCATGCTGCCGCTCATATGGAGTCCCGCCGCACCCAAGCTGTTGGCAAACAGAATGTCGCCGGGCAGAAGGCCGAAATATGGACTTCCCGGTGTCACGAAAGCGGCGGATCCCGGCGCCAGGGAAAAGAGAATCGTATCAACGGTCGCCCCGCCGCCGAATACGCCGTCGCCATTGTCATAAACAACCAGCGCGTCCATTTCATCGCTCGAGGCTCCACCCAGATCAAGACCGATCGCCCCCGCCGCTGCATATGTGCCGAAGAAACCCAGTCCATCGTAGGCTGGCGTTGCCGCGGATGCGTAGACATCGGCTGACGAGAACCCCGGCGGGAGCCCACTCGCATAGGTGACGTCTATCGAGAAGAACACGGTAGCGGCAAAACCGACCGTCCTCATATCCCACGCGTCAAGATCATCTCCGGGCGTGGAGAACGGTTCGACCAGACCGAGTGCGGACGGCCCGGGAGGCAGGCCATTGCCATCCCATAACTGAGCATTGACGCCCGGGGAGGCGAACGGATTCGCATAGTAAATATCAGCGCTCTGATCACCGGAAACCGCTCCTCCGGACTCCGCGAATACTGCGGAGCCGGGTGACCCTATCGATAGCGGATCGACGCTGAATTGGTACCCGAGCAGGTAATCAACGTCAGTATAGGGACGCCCCATTGACACGGCGTCCACGTCTCCGCCGACACCTGTCGCGGCCGTTGCCGCCGGGAAGACCGGAGTAAAGAGTGTGTCGGGCAATGTGCCGGCTCCCGCGCTGGCACTCCCCGCGGTAATGGAGAACGTCTGCGCAGGGGCGCATAGCGAGAAAACGAGCAGGATGGCGAAAGCAGAAAGAACAGCATTTCTTGTCGTCATTATTTCTTCTCCAGAAGATAGAGAACGCAGCTTCTGTCTTGGACTGAAAGAAGATATCACCCCCATTGGTGAGTTGCAACCGAGTTTGGCCAAACGGGGCCAGGTTTGCATTGATCAGCTTGCTCAATTATGAACCCCGTCCGTTGCCGCGCTTGAAATGCGCCCGCCGACACTCATAATAGCCGGATGTCCGAGCACTCGCCAGACACGGAACTTATGAGGGAGAACGAGAGCCATCCGCATACCCGGCCGGTTCAACTTCTGTACGCAACAAAAGGATTCGCCCGGGTCTTCTGGGGCATTTTCGTGGCGCTGCTTCTTTTCGCGGGGATCGCGAGCATCAACTTCAAGATGTACGTGTACCTCCCCTCGTATATTCTGGGCACGCTTACGGTATATTGGGGCCTGACATACCTGCATGCCGTCGGCCCGCTCACGCCGGACTGGCTGAAGCGAATACGTATCGCTTTCACAGCAGTCTTCCTGCAGATCTATTTCTCGCCTTTTGTTTACTGGTGGGAGAAATCGCCTCACGGGAATTACTTCATGTGCAACATCCTCGCGTTGGCTTTTGTCACGTTCTGGCTGCTGCTGACGCTGAACCAACTGGTTAGAGATCTTGCCATCGCTCTGAATGACAGAGCCTTTCGAGCCGAAGCACAGCTTTGCGTCTGGTCCGTCGTCCTGCTCGCCATCCTTCCTCTCGCCGGCATCACGGCCTTCGGCCTGTACGCGATGATCAAGTACTCGACCACTCTCTATTCTGTTCTCCTTCTACCCGGAACCTCCCTTGTTCCGCACTGGATCTATGGCCTCTTCCTCTTCCCCTTCACATTCACGATGGTCTGTGCATGGAAAGCTCAGAATCGCTGTCTGGAAATGCTGCGCGGCGTAGCCGAAGTCCCGCCGCCACGTGCGCATGGACACTCAGGACGATAGGATCGCGAGAAACGGCGAGGGCAACTAATGGCGTGACTTTTGTGTGAATCCGGCTTTAATGAATAGACGCAATGCGCGTTCATTTATGAAGTTAAGTGCCATACTGCTGATTGTGTTTTCGCTGTGCGCGTTGGGCTGTGGCGGTTCGTCCGCGCAGAACGCGAACGGCGAGGCAAAGGACTACCGCAAGCGCCTTGAGCAGATTCGACTCAAACGCAAAGCCGCCAACGACCTGTCTATGCTCCAGAATGCTGTACGCACCTTTCAAACCCAGCACGCACGCCTTCCCAACGATTTGAGAGAACTGGCAACAAGAAAGCTGATCCAGAACATCCCCTCCGCGCCGGCCGGCTTTTACTTCGCCTACGACAACGTCCTTGGAAACGTATCGCTCCAACGGATCCCTGCCGATGCCATTCAGCGAGAACAGCAGGCCGTACAGAATCAGCCCCTTTAGCCCAACGCCTTGACCATCCGTCTGGCGAATTCGGAAATCTGCGGATCACGCGCGCCCATGCAGAGGATCGCATCGCCCGCGGCCGCTTCACGCTTCAATATCTCTTCCAGAATGTCGTAATCAGTGACGACTGAAGCATCCACACCCCTCGCCTTCAACTTTTCCGCGAGATCATCCGATGAAACCGTCGCTTCGGCGGTACCCCCCGCATAGAACACGGGAAGAAGGAAGACTTTGTCGTCCGCCCGGCACACGTCAACAAATGCGGCCGCCAATTCATTCATCATCAATTTCAACGGACCGTATCCGTGCGGCCGCCAGACTCCCAGCACGCATGGGCTCTTCTCCGCGACGGCCTGCCAGGCCGCACGAATCTTGGCGGGATTGTGAGCGTACTCATCCACAACCGTGACACCTCGCGCTACGCCTTTGACCTCGAGCCTGCGCGCAATGCCTCCGAACTGACTCAGTGCTTTTCGCAGCTTATCAAGAGGATACCCCATGCATTCGCAGAGAACCGCGGCATGCAGTGCGTTCTCGAGGTTGTGCATCCCGATCAGCGGCACGGTGAAGGTCGTCCCCTTGAAAGTGAACCGCCCGGGCCCCGCTGACACTCCCTCGAGCGGGGGGGCCGTTACCACGTCACAAGAGAGGCCCGAGAGATGCTCACCGAGAACCGCGGGCACATCATGCCCGACAACAACGCCACTGCGAATCCGCGCAAGAAATTCACCGAACAGGCTGACTGTTTCTTCCAGATCGAAATGGTCTTTTGAGATGTTGGTGATAATGGCCCAGTCAGGCGCGAACCGCAGGAACGAACGGTCGCTTTCATCAGCCTCAAGAACCCATGTGTCAGACCTTCCGCAACGCGAACTGCCTAGAGTCGTTTCCGACGTCCAATTCAGTACGGCGCCGCCGTTGACCACCGTCGGGTCCGCACTCACTTGTTCCAGCATCCAGCCGACCATGCCGGTAACCGTTGTCTTTCCCGAGGTGCCGGCAATGGCGACGATCCGTTTTCCGGCCGACAGACGCGCCAGCATCTCCGCGCGATGAATCACTGGCACTTCGTGCTGATGCGCGGCAACGAGATCCGGGTTGTCTTCTTCAATAGCAGAACTGACGACGATCCCCGCCGTCCACTTGCCTATCCCCGAACCGTCCTGCGGAACCAACCTCGCCCCCAGACGTTTGAGTTTCCAGAGAACCTCCATGTTCTGCCCCTGGTCCAGGAAACGGTCAGACCCCGACACCTGGCACCCCCGCATCAACAACGTCTCCGCTAATGCGCTCATGCCGACACCCGCGATGCCGACCAGATGATATTGTTCGCCGGAGAGGGTCATTTGTTGGGGAGAGGGTTAATGGTTGATGGTTGGCGCCTCATGATTCGATGTTCGAAGTTCAATGTTTGATGTTCGATGTTCATTCTTCCGCTTCCAGCGGAAGAATGCCGGCTTTCACTTTCAGCCCGCCGCCATCCTCGACCATCAGGTGCGGGCCGTGGACTTCGCCTTCCAGAAGTCCGCCTGTGCGCACGGACACCAGACCGGAAGCATGCACCTTTGCCTTCAGCCGGCCGACCACGTCAACGCGGCGAAACATCGCTTTGCGTTTGAGGGTGATGTCGGCGCCTGCCGGGATGCGGAGATCCTTTGCCTCAAAGTCTTTCTCCTCGAAGACGGCCGTATCATGCAGTTCAAGCCACTGAAAAGCGCGAATTCTTCCCCCGTCGATCTTCCCCTGAAGAATAACGTTACTTCCTTTGATCTCACCGCTCTTGAGGACCGCGTCAGTCGTCACATGAATCGTGCCGCCCGTCCGGAGATCCCCGCTCCAGTCGCCTTCGATCGTGTGATCAAGGATTTCGAGACGTGCGCGGCACTTGGGACAGACCGTATCTTTCTGCCGGCCGGTTATGTGGAAGATGTAGTCGCACTCGTAACAGACGATCTCGTGCTTCGTGGGAAGCACCGTGGTTCCGATGTGACTGCCCGGCTTGACCTGGCCGGAGCCTTTTGCTTCATCGAACTCGGGCCGAATCTCGTCTGTATCATGTGCAGCGCGGCGGGCCGCCTTCATCGCAGCGTAACCGCTGACGAGTTTAGCCTTACGATGCTCGACCACGCTCTCCCTCGTGTTACAGAATATGTGCGGACGGGCTGTGCGTCATTGCGAACTAGCCCACTTTGACCTGATATCTACAGCAGACAGTGAAGTTTACCCCGCGCTGCCGCAGGGCAATCCAGTTTCGATGAAATCCGGACGCTTCACCCTCGCCATGCCGCTGAACATCGACCGCGATGCTAGCGTTTAAAAACGCCGCCTTTGTCTTCCTTACCTTCGCCCTTCCCGTCTCCCTGGGCTTCAGGCGCAGGCGCGGCGGCGGGAGCACCGGACGGATTCACTTCCGATTTACCCACAAAGGTCACCCCGTCTTCAACGGCAAGGCGTTTCGCCTTGATATCGCCGTTTACGCGGGCGGACGACTTCATCTCGATACGGTCTTTGGCGATGATATTGCCGTTGAGACTGCCGGCGATGGAAACGGCGTTAACGTTGATATTGCCTTTGATGTTGGCGCTCTTGCCGATGGTGGCATCGCCGCCGCAATTGAGGTCGCCGTTCAGTTTTCCGTCGATACGGATATTTCCGTTCGTTTTAACGGTACCGGTGATTTCAACGTCGGATGAGATGCTCGACTGCACATTTTCGTTCTGGTCCATAGTATTGATCTCCTGTCCTCGAACCTTCCAAGTTTTTGCAACCCGCGAACCTTCGCAAAAGGGCCCGGTAGAGACAAGATTCAAATGGATCAGGCGGGATCTGTTTGTCCGGGCAGATATTCCGTGCGCAAAGGAACGATCACGTCGAATTCCGGGCGGAAAAACCGTTGGTCGTGGTCACGCCTGCGAACCCTCAGCTTCCTCGACCCCTCGGCGAATTCCAGGATGGACGACCCGGATCCCCGTGTTCCGTACGCGTGGTTCAACGATGCGACATTGATAAACGTGGTTCCGCCGCGATACGCGATCTTCTCGCGCGTATAGGGACTGTGATGCTCATGACCGCACAGCCAGACGTCCACATTGCAGGTGTTCAGGATATCCTCCAGCTCCCTGCGCGGATGAAGGTAGAAGTACGTCTCGCCCGATTTGCGCACGGTATCCGCCACGCACTGATGAGAGCAGACGATCGTGGTGTGGTCCCGATGTTTCTGAAGCTGTTCCCGCAGCCACCGGCAAGTGGCCTTACTCACATTGCCCTCGCGGGAATGCTTCTCGTCGGACAGGAAGAAATACGCGACGTTGCCGTCGGTATGCATGTACGGGTCGATCGGCCGGATCAGGCGGGTGTAGTTGCCTATGCGGTCGTAGTAGTACTCATGATTGCCGGCCAGTTCGAACCACCTGGCGATCCGATGACCACGAATCTGTTGAAGATAGAAATCGAGTCCGTCTTCCTGTCCATTCTGCGTGATGTCGCCCAGCACGAGGCCGCAGGAAATATCCGGAAGATTCTCTGCCAGGTCCTCCAGAGCGAGTCGGAGCCACTCGGAACCATCCTTGCTGTCATCGATCTTGCCGATGTGCAAGTCAGACATCGCCAGGACTCTCCGCACAGTCCCGCTCGTCAGTTGCTCACCCCACACTTGAGGAGCCAGAGCCGCGCCGACTGCACCGGCTCCGATTATCCCGAGGAAGTCCCTGCGACTTTGTATTCTCTTCATATCGTCACAGAATCCTATATCATGGCCGCCATGTCAGCCTTCTTGTCGAATAGTTCCATGCACGAACACCGGCGCACGATCGCATGACCAGGACGCGTGCATGTATAGCCGGCGGCGGAGCGGCCGGATTTTTTGCGGCAATTCACTGCAAGAGCGCCTGTCCGGAGGCAGAGGTCCGTATCCTCGAGAAGAGCAGGAAGCTGCTGGCCAAAGTGGAGATTTCCGGCGGCGGCCGCTGTAATCTCACCCACGCATGTTTCGATCCGCTTGCGCTGACCCGGTTCTATCCGCGCGGTCAACGCGAGTTGCTCGGGCCCTTCCATCAATGGAACCCCACGCATACCGTACAATGGTTTGAGGAACGCGGCGTACGGCTGAAAACAGAACCCGACGGCCGCATGTTTCCCGTCACCGACTCTTCCTCCACCGTCGTGCAATGCCTTGTGAGAGAGGCAGAGCGCGTGGGCGTTGAAATACAAACCCTCAAAGGACTGCGTTCTGCGCGCTGGGACGTAAACGCGGCTCGTTTCCAGATGGACCTGGCAGACGGCAGCCGCGAAGCCTGCGACCTGCTGATGCTCGCCACCGGCGGAAACCGGGAGTCAGGCGGACTGAGCATTGCCAGGCAGTTCGGCCACCACATCGAGGAGCCCGTGCCCTCACTCTTCACATTCCATATTAACGCCCCCCTCCTGGACTCGCTCTCCGGTATCACCGTAGACCGCGCGAGAACGGCGGTGGAAGGAACACCGCTGCAACAGGACGGCCCACTCCTGATCACCCACTGGGGTCTCAGCGGACCCGCCATTCTGAAACTGTCCGCCTGGGGCGCCCGGGAGTTGGCCGCGCTCGACTACCGCTTTGTTCTTATCGTCAACTGGCTTCCGGACACGGGGAAAGAGCAGATCAAGGACATCCTGGCCGCCCTCCGGCGAGACAAGGGAGCCCAACACGTAAGCAAGCAATCTCCGTTTCCAGGCATACCGCGGCGTCTGTGGGAAGGTCTGACCACGGCCGCGGGAATCGACCCCGCCACGACCTGGTCGCAACTGTCACGACCGGCAATGGACCGACTGATTGAATCCCTGCTGAACACGCGGCTATCCGTGACGGGAAAATCCATGAACAAGGACGAGTTCGTAACCTGCGGCGGAGTCTCCCTCAAAGAGGTGAACATGAAGACCATGGAAAGCCGCGTACGACCCGGCCTGTTCTTTGCAGGAGAGATTCTGGACGTCGACGGCGTAACCGGCGGCTTCAACTTCCAGGCGGCCTGGACCGGCGGCTTCCTCGCGGGAACCGCCATGGCGGAGAAGCTCCGTGCCGACAGCCGTTGAGGAGCCGCTTCCCCCTTCGCCGGAGTTCCTTCATACTCACCTATTGAGCGGACTGCGCGACACATCCCGTTCAAGGCCGTTGACCTTCAGTTCTCCGCGCGGTTCGGTCAGATCCGTCGGCGTCCTCAGCACGCCATGATCCAGGCTGTATCCCATCACGCCTTCTATCGCCTGCCTCAGCATCCACGCCGCCGCGCCGGTATAACCGTTCCAGATCATGCGGCCCTGATCATACTTGGTCAGGTAGTCAGCGCACTGTTTGTTAGGTTGACCTCCGTAGACTTCGATCTCGTCCGGGGTCACATGGGATATAGCCGATATCTTGAACCACAGGCGCGCGCAGGCGTCCCGATACTGCTGCGCCGTCTCCTCGTCACCCGCTTCAGCGAATTGCTCCGAAAGAATACGGCACGCTTTGATCAGCCACTGCACGCCGTGACTATACATGCCGTTTTCGCGAACGCCCTCCGGATATCTACTGCTTCGACCCAGGTACGGTTTCGTGTCCTCACGCAGAGGAGGATAACCAAGGCTTATGACGTTGTCCCGTTCAAGGATTCTCAATGCGGTATCGACCGCGGTGCGTCCCCTCGCGCGATTTACGTCCGCATAGACCGCCCAGGCCGCCGTGAGTGCGTCGATCTCCCAGTAGCCCGCACCCGCCACACCGATCTCGGTGCCATCGTCATGAATAGCGCGCAAGTACCGGTCTTCCCGCCAGACGTTTTCGATCGATTTCTGCATCAGACGCAGTTTGTCTTCGTAATGCGCGCGTCGCTCCGCACCTTCTCTTGCCTCAACATGATCAAGGAACTTCTTCAGGATGTATGTCAGGAAGAAGGCGAGCCAGACACTCTCCCCTCGACCTTCACATCCGATTTCATCGAGCCCGTCGTTCCAGTCGCCGGAGCCTATGAGCGGGAGACCGTTGGCCCCCATCCTTTTCTCGAACACGAGGTCGATCACTCTCAGCACATGATCGTAGACCGATTCCTTCACTGCTGAGCGGCCGGGAATGAATCCCATTCCGTGTTTCCCCTCCGGCAGAGGCGGGAGCGGCGTTTTGGCTTCGAGATAGCTCACCTGTTCATCCAACAGCGACAGGTCGCCTGTCATGCTGAGGTATTCGCTCACGCCCCACGCAAGCCACAGCGGATTGTCATAAGCGTGCGACCTGCAGACGAGTCCCGTACTGCCTTCCTGCAGTACGAAGAACCAGTGAACGACGTCACCTTCGATAAACTGCTGTGCGGTGTGCAGAAGAATCTGCCGGCGCGCCAAAACGGGATCGACCCATATGAGGTTGACTGTGTCCTGCAATTGATCGCGAAAACCGTAGGCTCCGCTCGACTGGTAGAAACCTTTTCTCGCCCAGATCCGCTCCGCCAACGCCTGGTACTTCATCCAATGGACATACCCTTCAAATTCAGGTCGCGATGTTTCCGGCTCAAGCGTGGACTTCAAACTCAGCCACCACGAGCGTGTTTCCGTTAACGCGGCGCGCGCGGCTTCCACCGTGCTGAACTTCCCAATGCAAGCCTCGGCTTCCTGACGTGTATCGCTTTGGCCAAGTATCACGGCGATGGTCTTCTCTCCGCCGGCGGGGAGTTCGATACTTGTCAGCAATGCCGCACAGGTCATGCTATCGGACGAGGGTGCGGCCTGAGCGCTCTCAACCATTTGAGGGTGAGCAAAAGAACGGCCATCGCCGAAGAAGGCGCCTCTCTCCGTCGCAACGATGTCGGCCCACTCTGTCATGAAGACAAAAGCGGGACCCGATCGCGAGGCGTTCTCCGGATTTTCGAAGAATACAGCTCCAGTATTTCTATCCTTTTCAACGGTGAGCGGGCCGCGCATCTCGGGACTGTGCGCGAGGACTATCTGGAAGTACGGTGCAACGCGCAGTTTCTTCGGCACGGTCCCGTTGTTTCGAATCGTCAACAGATACACCCCCGCAGGATCGTTCACCGGGACATGTGTGACGAGTTCTGTTTCCAGATTTCCTTTTCGCATCGTAAACTTTGCCGTCCCGTCGAGACTGAAGTGGACGTCATGGACCGCATCCCTGTCCCTCAGCGGTTCGTACGTGGGTGAGTACCACTGCCCGCTCTGCTCTTCGAAGATGTAGAAGGCTTCGGCCGGCAGTTCCCGGGTGGTGGTGTCGGCCCAGTCCGTCGTCAGCCTGTTCTGCTGGGCATTGACGCTGGCCGAACAGTGCAGACCGCGGTTCGTGACGCAAAGGACATGTCCGCGCGCGTTCGACATCGTGTGATCGAAAGGGCGCGGAGTAAACGGCGTCAGGACGCGCAACGTCGCCCCACCCTCCTCATACTCGGTATACCACTGCGGTGTACCCGCAGGAATCTCCCCGTGGCCAATCATCGGATGACGATCTTCCTGCCTGCTATGGACAAGAGAAGCATCAACCGAAGGGTCGAGGTGTCTCTTGATCTGGTCCTCAACATCCTCCCGCCTCTCAGCGCAACCCATCAGCAGGTTTACTTGAGACGAACTGCCCGGCCCTACACTCACACCAAGGAGAAGACTCCCTATTGGATCAAACGTGGGATAGGGATCCGTGTTGAGGGGCTTCACGAAGTCCAGCGTCTGCAGGACGCGCGGATTCCAGATCGTTCCGGCCCGACCGATGAAGTCGATACGACCGTTCAGGAAGCCCTCGGGTGCGACACTCGATGCCAGGTAACCGAAGTGCTTTGTGAATCGGTGCAGAGCAACCACTGCATTCAGCGAAGCGTCGTACGAGACTTCGGGATACAGACGGTTGTACTGCGAATGATTCCGGTCCGCCTCACGGCTCTGCAGCATCCACTCGAGGTAAGGAACAAGTTTCAACCCGCGCGGCCGGTCCGTAAGGTTCTCAACGGATATCTCCCAGCGCTCTGCACAATCCCGGCTGTCCGCGAGGGTGATCACCACCGTTGTTCTGACTCCGTTGCACTCGCTTACGACCCTCAGCGTCTCATCGTTCCCGCCAAGGAGTCTCTTTGAAGACAGTTCTTCAGGTCCGTTTCCCACCACGGGCCACGCGCCCCCTGCTCCATCGGCGACAAAGAGAAAGCGCCCACACGGGTCAATCCCCTCGTATGACGGCCTTGAAAGCTCATACCCGCCCGAGAAGGCCCTGCTGTTGATCTCGCCGGAGCGCTTCAACTCCACAGCGTACGATGCATTCTTGATCTGAAGGGTCTGATGCTCCATTTCATCACTCGGTGTTGTCTGTCGAAGTGCTGTCTCTCCTATAATGTAATCGCTTACATATACTGGAAGCACACATCCGTCAAATGCTGAATGGCTTAACCCACGCTTTATCCTGCGCAGTCCGGCTCGTCCGCATACCTTGGACGTTGGACCCTCTTAAGGATACTGTCCGGGTCTGTCGAGTCCTGCAGTCTCGGAAAGACCGAACAGCAGGTTCATGTTCTGCAGGGCACTTCCAGCCTGGCCTTTGACCAGGTTATCGATGTGGGAGATAACCCGCAACCGGTTGGTCCGCTCGTCCACGTCAACGATGAGGTTGCAGTAATTCGTCCCCCGCACGTGGAAGGTGCCCACGCCGGAGTTGGCATCAAGTATCCGCACGAACGTGTTGTCTTTGTGGAACTCTTTGTAGGCTTCGATCACGCCTTCCTTCCCCACCCCGTCGGACAGTGTACCGTAGAGACACGACATGATGCCGCGCGAAATCGGCACAACCTGCGTCGTGAAGGTCACTTTGACTTCTTCTCCGGCAAGAAGACCCAATTCCCGCTCAACTTCGCACACATGCTGGTGACCGCCGAGCTTGTAGGCATTAATCTGCTCGTACCGCGCTGGATAGTGAAACACGGCATGAGGCTTCTTTCCCGCGCCGGACACACCGGTCTTGCAGTCGCAGATAATACTCGCCAGATCGATCAGTTCGTTTTCCGCAGCAGGCGCGAGACCCAGAATCGTGCTGACGGCGAAACATCCGGGATTGCCGACCAGCCTTTTCTCAGGAGTGATCTCGTCCCTGTGAAGCTCGGGCACTCCGTACACCGACTCAGCAAGCAGCTCAGGCGCCTTGTGAACCGGATCGAGCCCAATCCGCTTGGCATAATCCGCATACGCCTCGGGGGTGTTGAACCGGAAGTCGCCGCTGTAATCGATCACCTTCGTGCCCTTGTCCAATTCAACCTGCGCAAGCGTCATACCCACGCCGTCGGGAGTGGAAAAGAAAACAACGTCAGCAGGCTCCTGCGCCTTGGGATCGTCAGCGGAAACGATCACTTCGTCACAGAACCCCTTGAGATGAGGATACAGATCACTTATGGCCTTCCCGATGTCCGCGACGTCAACAAGACATGCCAGCTCCGCCTCCGGATGACCGAGAAGAAGTTCGGTAATACCGACACCCCCGTATCCGCCCGCTCCAACTACTTTTGCCTTAATCATGGTCTTATCCTCACAACTGACTCCGGCGAACCATAGCAATCCTCACGCAAAGACGCAAAGGCACAAAGAGAAATTCGCGCCTTTGCGTCTTTGCGTGAGTCATCCCCTGAGCCGTTAACCATGCCCCTTCCCATGTTGTGCTTGCCCATCAAACAGCGATTCCCATACAGTCCGCATTCAATCAGGAGGTTAGCGGTTTTGAGGTCCGTTCTTACTGAGTCGCCGACAGGCCGGGTCATTCTGGTGTTCGTTGTCTATCTCGCCATAGGCGTGCTGGTCTTCGTTTCGCCGGGCCGCACCAAGTCTGAACCTGAACCTTCCCACTCCGCAATCCGCGGCTCTATTGTCTGGCGGCGCGAGAACTGTCTTTCATGCCACGCGATCTACGGCCTCGGTGGCCACTCCGGCCCGGACATCGTCAATATTGTCAGCCTGTACGGTGACGCATATGTGCGGCACGTGGTCACCAATGGAATGATCGCCATGCCTGCGTTTGAACTCCCCGAACACGAAGTCGATGACCTCGCGGCCTATCTTCAGCATCTGGATTCAACCGGTGTCTACCCGATACGCAAGAAGGCACCGCCTGTTTTTGGAGAGATAAGGTAATGAGGGAAACGAGCGCACAGACGAAAATGCTGACTCCCCATTTTTACTATTGGGGTCTGGTAACGGCCGCGTGTCTCTGCCTGATCGCAACCATCGTTACAGGAATGCTCGTGGGCTTCGTCACCGCCGACCCGGTCAAACTGAACCCCATATACATCAGGACTCTCCGCCCACTGCACACGCTGTTCTCCCTGTCGTGGATATTTCTGGGGATCGCGGGATTTACGGGACTGTTCTGCGCGAAAGGCAAAAAGGCGGGTCTGTACCTGGCCGTGATCCAGCACTTCACGTATCTTCTGTTCCTGATCTGGGCGACCGCGAGCATCGTTCAACAGCAATTCAGCGGACGCGAGTATATCAGTTGGCAGGCCCAAATCTCGGTTCCCCTGGTCGCCGCCATGCTGATGACCGTGCTCACGGTTGTTCGAGGATGGAAGAGGATCGTCAAACACTCGACCGAAGCGGGCTGGCTTCTTCTTCTCGGGACCACGCTGGTCATCGCGGGTCTCGTGGAAACGCATCTCTATCTTCTCGGCAATATAGCCCTGGACCCGCGGCGCGATCTTGCGATCCAGTGGCACGGGTTGGACACCTTCATCGCCGGCTGGATCATCAGTATCTACGGCATCGGCATGCTCCTCCTGCCGGCGAAAGGAAAACCGCTGCGCTTGAAGTGGCTGTACATCATCGCGCTGATCGGCATCACCTGTGACTTCGGACATCACAACTACCCGTCCCCGCAGGCAACCTACATTAAGATCATTGCCTTCTCGGCAACCATGCTGGCGATCATATCCTTTCTCCGGCATCTGCATTCGGTGCGACGGAAAGGAAATCGCGGAGAGTTGATTCATGACTCGCTGAGGCAAGTGGAAGTATGGACGCTGTTTGCTGTTTCGACCGGCGTTCTGATGGCGGTGCCTCACCTCAACCGCTATATTCACGGCACCTACGCGGTCGTCGGACACACCATGGGTTCAATGATCGGCGTAAACACGTTCCTCCTGCTCGCTGCCGTCTGGGCGTTTGCGGGAGTCACGGGCCGCTGGAGATATCGACTCCTGACCACCTCTTCGGTCTTCCTCGCACTTTTTGTCGTCGTCTTCACGGGATTGGGCATCGCACGAGGCATCCTGCGCACGGAACAGATATTCATGACATGGATACACCAGGTCCGCGGTTACTACATTCTCATCCCGGCATCCGGCTTTCTTCTAAGTCTGGCCCTCCTCGCCCTCGCAATCGACGCCACATGGCTCAGCTTCGGCAAGGCAACCGCCGCCCTGCCGGCCCCCTTGCCCCAGGAGCCCAGTGTGGGAGCGTAAGGGTCTGATACTGAATATTCATGTGTCTGGCCCTGAAGCGGAAGGTTGCCCCCGCAACCCAATGCAGGAAGCAGGAATTACTCACGCATCCGGCTTCATCCGCATGAGGCGGACTACGCCGCGACAAGAAGACGCAAACCAAGAACCTTTCGTGCCTTTTCGTGCTATTCCCTCAGGCGGGCAAGCATGGGCTTTTTCCGCGGGAGGTCTGCGGGCAATCTAGTCCGCTTTGTGCGTGCCGCGGCGAAGTTTTACGAAGACGGGCCTTTGCGTGAGACATTCCCCCCGTGATAAAGTCCACCGATGCCAATCAAACGGACATTCCTGGGCTGGGACGCACCACTGACACAAACAGTCCCCACCCATCTGATGCGCGGATCCGCCGAGCGCATCATCGACCTCGGCGACACGATGGTCATCGTCCCCACCCGCCAGGCCGGACGCCGACTCCGCCAGGCCCTCGCAAAACAATGCCTGGATGTCGGACGCGCCCTGCTCTCTCCCTCCGTTGACATGCCGAATGTCTTTCTTCGCACGACGGGATCTCTTCCTCAGGTCGATCCACTGATGCAGAAGACGATCTGGTCGCAGGTCCTCCTCTCGTTGGATCTGAGAGAGTTCCCCGCACTGTTCCCTGTGACCAATATTCCGCGCGACAACAACTGGGCTTTCAACACGGGCGCGATGATCCAGAAACTCCGCGACGATCTCGCCGACGGCGGATACCGCATCGCGGACGTCGCGTCGTCAGACGCAACCCCACCCTCCGAAACCGACCGCTGGCGCGACCTGAAACAGATCGAAGCCATCTATCTCAAAGCCCTGGGCCATTACGGCTACGCAGATCCGTCCAACAGCAAAATAGACGCGGCACAGTCACCACACGTCGACGCATCCATAAGTCGCATCCTCGTCGCATCCGTCCCAGACCCATCCCTTCTCTTCCTGAAAGCTCTCGGCAAGCTCGCAGAACAACTCCCCATAGAAATCCTGATCGCCGCACCAGACTCCGAAGCCGACCACTTCGACGAATGGGGTCGACCCAAACCAGACCACTGGAACACCTGCGGCATCGACCTGGAGGACTATGCACTCGTCCTCTGCTCCTCTCCCTCGGCGCAAGCCAAGCAGGTCCTGCAGGAGATCGCCGTCGACCCGTCCAACCCCGCACCGGGAGATATCTCAGTCGGCGTACCCGACCGCGATGTAATCCCCTCCCTCACCGCCGAGTTCGCCCAGCACGATGTGACCGTCTTCGATCCCGCCGAGAAAGCCCTCTCGGAACATCCGCTCGCCGCCACTTTGGCTTTCTTCTGCCAGCTCTGCATCGACCCGACCTACCGCGCACTCCGGAACCTCATCCGCCAGGCCGATGTGCTCGATGTGCTCACAGATCGACCCGAAAACGTTCTGACGGCACTCGACACCCTCCAAAACGATCACCTTCCGGCCACTGTCTCTGACGTGGTTGGCTATGCAACAGGCGATCACCTCCCGCCCGTGCTCGAACAGATCCGCGGCATGTACCAACTCACGATCGACAAACCCGTCGAAGGCATCCGCACGTTCCTGCAGGCGGTCTATGGCGACCGCAAGCTCGCGCCTCACCGCGAGGAGGACGCAGAATTCCTGGAAGCCGCTAAGAAGGTGAACGATGCCATTGATGAACTGCAGCGGCTGACATCTTCTGAACTCGGACTGAAAACGGATACGGTACTCGACTCTCTCATCCTTCGCCTCGGCGAGATCGATTACCCTCGCGACCGCCGCGCTGCGAAACTGGATCTGGAAGGCTGGCTGGAACTCCCGTGGAATGATGCGCCGCTTCTGCTCGTCACCGGCATGAACGAAGGACATGTCCCCGACAGCCAATTGAACGATGTGTTTATCCCCGATTCGCTGCGACGCGCTCTCAAACTCCGCGACGACGCCTTCCGCCTCGCGCGCGACAGCTACCTGATGACGTTCATGATCGAAAGCCGCCGCGAATCAGGCCGCGCACGCTTCCTCTGCGGCAAAACATCGTCCACCGGCGATCCGCTCCGCCCCTCACGTCTGCTCTTCCGCTGCCCGGATAAAGAGCTGCCTCAACGTTCGAAGAAACTCTTCGGCGAGATCCGCTCAACCCGCTACAGCCCGCCTTCAACGGTCAGCTTCAAGCTGTCGCCGCATCAGGCGATTCCAAAGTTGCCGAAACTTGAGAAGCTCTCCGTCACCGCTTTCTCCGCCTACCTGGCCTGCCCGTTCCGCTTTCTGCTGAGCCATCAGATCGGGATGGAAGAACTGGACGACTCGAAACGCGAGATGGACGCGCTCGACTTCGGCACGATGGCGCATCGCGCGCTCCAGAAGATGGCCGAAGACGAGAAGATGGTGAAGTGCACTAAACCCGAAGCGCTGGCGGAGTTCCTTTCCAAACGCGTCGAGGAATTCGTCCATGGGCGCTACGGCTCATCCGCTCCCCTGCCCGTCCGCATCGCCGCTTTCTCCGCTCAGCAGAGACTCGCTGCGGCCGCGCGCGTCCATGTCAACCTGGTGGAAGCAGGCTGGACGATCATTGCTTCGGAAAAGACCTACAGCATGGACGTCGCAGGCGTTGAAGTCCGCGGGAAGATCGACCGGATCGACCGCGGGCCCGATGGCGAGATCATGATCATCGACTACAAGACCAGCGATACAGCCAGAAACCCAGCCGATACCCATCTGGGCAAAGGTGAAGATGATCTTGCGCCCTACGCATCAATCGAACTCGACGGGAAACCATACCACTGGACCGATCTGCAGATTCCGCTCTATCACCAACTCGCCATGAAGGAAGGATTGGCGGACGCGAATGCACACGTGGCCCTCTTCAATCTCCCGAAAGCGATCTCCGCTGTGAAACTCGATGCATGGGAAGATTTCTCTCCCGAGATCTCCGCCTCCGCTCTCGCGGGCGCGGAGGGAATCATCGAACGCATAAAGGCAGGTGTCTTCTGGCCACCTGCCGAACGGATCCAGTACGACGACTTTGAGCTTCTCTTCCCCGCTGAAGTGGTCAACTGCGTCGACGAGAAGTCGCTGGAAAAACTCATCAAGGAGTCTGCTCGATGAGTGCGATCGGACACAAAGCGATTTCCGCATCGGCCGGATCAGGCAAGACCTATCAGCTTGCCACCCGCTATATCCGCCTGATGGCGGAAGGCGCGGAGCCCGACCGCATCGCGGCGATGACCTTCTCGCGCAAGGCCGCCGGCGAGATCTTCGACGCCGTGGTCAATCGCCTCGCCGAAGCCTGCCTCGGCGCAGACAAAGCCAAACAGCTTGCCGAAGGGATCGGTCAGCCGGAATGGAAGCAGAGCGACTTCCTCCCCCTCCTGCGCCGCTTCCTCTCCATGGTCCAGCGCCTGCACATCAGCACGCTCGACAGCTTCATCGTAGGCATCGCCCGCGCGTTCCCCACCGAACTCGGCATCCCGATGGATTTCGATGTGACCGATTCGGAAAGCCCCGAGTCGCTCGAGATGCGCCAGGACGCGCTGGATCTGCTTTTCCGCCCGGGCGGAAAAGACAAGACCGCCTCCATGGACTTCTTCCAGGCGTTCAAAGAAGCCACCTTCGGCCGCGAAGAAAAGCTGATGGAAGAGAACCTGAACACCTATCTGAAAAGCTTCCGCACCTACTACCAGCTTCAACCGGACGGAACGCACTGGGGCAATAAAGACGCGATCTGGGAAAAGCCGTCTTTCTGGCTCGAGAAGACATCGGACGTATCTGACGCAGCGGACATATCGCGCAGGGCGCTCGATCGCATCGGCGCGTTGGGCGCAGGACGAAAAGCTTTTGAAGACGTCATCGAGATGGCTGAACTCCACGACATGAATTCGCCGTGGAGCGATATCGCCAACAAGACCGTCTTCAAGAAGCTTCTCGATGAAGCTCAAGGTGAAGGTGATCTGGAAATCACCTACAGCCGCAAGACCTACACCTTCAACGAAAAGGAGCGCGAAGCGTGGGTCACGCTGCTCCGCCGGGTCATCGGCGCGGAAATCCGCGTAGCGCTCCGCCAGACCGCCGGCATCTTCTCGGTCCTGGACATCTTCGAGAACTGCTATGACCAGACCCTGCGCCGCACGGGACTGCTTTCGTTTGATGACGCGCAGTATCTGCTGACGCCTGAGTCGGGACATACGGGAACGACGTTGAGCCGTAATGTCGGATCGGCTGACCGCCTGTATATCGACTACCGTCTCGACTGCGAACTGGATCACTGGCTGCTGGACGAGTTTCAGGATACGAGCGATCTGCAGTGGTCCGTGCTGAAGAACCTGGCGGATGAGATCATCCAGGATGTTGAGGGTCGCCGATCGTTCTTCTATGTCGGCGATGTGAAACAGGCGATCTACTCATGGCGCGGCGGCAATCCGCGTCTCTTCGGCCGTATCCTTGAAGAGTATCCCGAGAAGATCGAACAGGAGCCGCTCAGCAAATCGTTCCGCTCGGCCCAGCCGATCATCGACTTCGTAAACAAAGTCTTCACCGATCTGCCCGAAGAGCATCTCAACGCCGAATCGATCGAACGTTGGAACACAGTCTGGCAGGAACATTCCATAGCCGAGGGCATCGTCCCCGACAATGGCTACGCCGCCGTCATCGAACCCGCCTTTACCGACGACAAGCCAACTGCCGAAGACCGCTACGAAGTCGTCGCCGGCATCCTCAATGAAAACCAGCCGCTCAGTAAAGGACTGTCAGTAGCGATCCTTGTCAGAACCAACAAAGCAGGCGCAGAGCTGGTCGATTACCTGCGCGAAGAATGTCCAGGCATGCGCATAGCCCATGAAGGCAGTTCACCGATCATGGACTCCCCCGTAGTCACCACCCTGCTCTCGCTCGTAAAGTTCGCCGCCCACCCCGGCGACACCTTTGCCGCTAACCACGTTCGTATGTCGCCACTGGGCGAAACGCCGTCATCAGTAGAGCTCCTGCGCGAGATCCAGACCCACGGATTCCAAGAGTTCATTCGCAAACACGGTTCGGGCATTGCGGAGGATAAATTCGGCCAGCGAAGGCTGAGCGACCTGATCGAAGCCGCATCGCAGTTCGATCAGTCGGGCGACCGCGACTGCGACAGCTTCGTCCGCTTTGTTGAGAACTACACCTTGCAGGACACACCTGAAGACGACGCAGTACGAGTAATGACCATTCACCAGTCCAAAGGACTGGGCTTCGACGTGGTAATCCTCCCCGAACTGCAGAACGACAGCATGACCAGCATGAAGAACAAAGACTTCGCCGTGCACCGCAAAGAACCGGACGATCCGCCGGACTGGCTACTGCGTATGCCAAGAACGTTAGTACAGGAAAGCGACGAAGTCCTGAGCGCAGAGCGCAAAGCCATGCAGGAAGACACCTGCTTCGACAACCTATGCGTACTATACGTAGCCCTAACCAGAGCCAAACGAGCCCTATACTGCATAAGCAGCTTCCCCGGAAAAAGCAGCTACGCCTTCCACCAAGCGTCATTAATAAAGAATCAACTAACCGGCGAAACCAAACCCAGCACCGGCGACCAAGTAACAATAGACCGCCGCGACTGCTACATAGTCAAAGAATTCGGCGACCGCGATTGCATCACCTCCCTCAATCGCAAATCGAAAACCGAAATTCGCAAATCAGCCGAGCTCTCAACGGACTTCAACACCCGCTCCGGCTCCCGCACTCGCTACGAACCTATCGCACCCTCTATGCAAGCTGAGGTAGAAGAGCTCGGCTCCGCCCTATTCTCAGGGCGGATTGAGACCAGCCTGAACTTCGGAACGCTAATTCACGAACTCTTCGAACGCATCGAATGGCTAGACACCACCGACATCGAAGAAGCCGTAAAAGACTGGCGCCAAGCCAGCAGCGCTGCCGATGCAGAGACCTTAGCCGCAGTAGAAACCGAATTCCGCCAGGCCATCCAGACCGAAGAATTCAGAGAACATTTAACCAAGAAAGAGAACGTCGAGGTCTGGAGAGAAAGATCCTTCGAAATCATCCTGGATAACAAATGGGTAACCGGAACGTTCGACCGCGTCCACATCCACAGAGACGCTGACGGTAAAGTGGTAAAAGCCAAAATCCTCGACTACAAATCTAACGCTGTCCTGGACGCCAAGGCCCTTGAGGAGTTGAAGGAACACTACCGCCCGCAAATGGATCTCTATCGCCGTGTGTCGGCAAGCATGCTAGCCCTTGACGAAGGCACCATTGAACTGAGCCTGCTCTTCACAAAAGCAGGAAAGGGCGTCGACGGCTGATGCCGAAGGCATCCTTGGAGTGCGGCAGTTCGACTGCCGCCTTTCCTGCGCGGAGTTAGACTCCGAGCGCCGAAAGCGGTACTTGGAGTACCGCACTCCAAAGGCTTTCCATCTCAACTACTCACTGCTAGGATATTTTGCATACACCATGAATATCTTCTTCGAGTTTCATAAGATTGCCATGCGTCTCCAAGAGCGCGACATCCCCTACGCGCTGATTGGCGGCGTAGCCATGGCTTTTCACACTCGGCCACGTTTCACCAAAGACATCGACTTACTCGTGACGCAGGACGTTCTCGAAGATGTTGCCGCAGTGCTGACTAAAGAGAATTACAGCGAGACCGCATCACCGTGGACTTTCAAAGACACTTCTCTGACTCTCCATCGCTATCTGAAGGTGGAAGATGAAGACGAAATGATGATCGACGTCCTCGTTGCAGGCGATCTAGCACATAGACAGATGATCGACCGCGCGGAGATCGTAGAATCCGAAACGCTTGGCCAAATCCGAGTGGTGAGAAGAGAAGATCTTATCGACCTCAAGCGGGCAAGAGACTCGAAACTGGATCAGGCAGATATCGAGGAACTGGAAAGTGACGAAGACTGACAAAACATTCCGTGAACTCGGTCAACTGTACGATCTCTACAAGGAGATAAGAAAAGCTCGTCACACACGGTCAGAATATCCGAGCAGATCCGAAGGCGCTCCAACGGCAAGCCAACATGTAGCAGAAAGGACGCAGGCGCGAATGGATCATCAAGAAGGAGAAACCCATAAGGACTAAACGTAGCCTTTCGCTTGATCACGTAGTTTCTTCGGACAGAGTTTGATCCAGAATCACTTGTTACACTCATCGGAGATAGAGCTGTGGCAGAATACAATCTCGGATTCAGCATGAAACTCGTTGCGGCAGCGCAGTTCCTGTCTGATCAGAACCTGGGGTCAGGCCTTGCTTAGTGATTACGAGGGAGATCGATCAGGACTGGAAGGTGGCGGGTCGCATATGCGCGGACACAGGTTCGCAGGGCCGATTCTTGCGGGAAAGGAATCCTTAAATGGCATTAAGGTGTGCCCGATCGCATTGACCGCCGAAGCAGGGCGGGTACATTGCGAAGCAGGATATGCCTATGCGAGCGCCCATTCAAAACCCCTTCGTCCTTCTTTGGCTCCTGGCCATGCCCTGCACTGCGTCCGCAGACGCGATCGGCTATACGAACGAAACTGATTTCATCTCGGCACTGGAAAGTCAGATGTACGTTCGCGTCTTCGAGAGCTTCGAAGACGCCGACGCATGGGGAACGGTTCGCTCAACCATTGTGGACGGGAATCTCACTGCCGACTCAATCACCAACTTCAGCGTGACCTTCAGCTCGAATACAAACTCAAGCGATATTACGACAAGCTCAGGCGCGGCCTACTCGGGAAACTGGGGCGCGTACTCGCTGCCTCACGGCAGTTACGCGACCGGCATCGACTGCAACACACCCGGCATGTGCGGCGACGGACTACGTATCACAAGTGCCCAGCCGATGTATGCCATGGCCTTCATGGCGAGAGGCTTCTACGGCAGTAAACTGGAGGTCTATCTGGACAATGATCACTTGAATCCCGTGGAGTTCCCGGAGCGCTGCGACATAGATGGTGAGAACTGCATCAACTACAACTTACTGACGACCTCGAGCAAGTTTTTCGGCCTGATCGATCCGGCAGGCTTCACGGACTGCCAACTGCGCGAGCTGGAAGGCAAAGCAGAGGACCAGAAGTTCATCTGGTGCGACGATTTCACGATTGGGTTCACCAATCCGCCTCCGCCGAAGATTCGCAGCATGATCATCACGGGTTCAGTCGCGCAACTGCATCTAAAAGAACTCGCCACGCCGGCGACGTACCACATTGAGCGCTCTTTTGATCTCAGATCAAACGACTGGGTCATGATGAGCCAGTTCACCGCGGGTTCGACGGAATCAAACCGGACAGAGACCTTCAGCAACGAGTGGAACAAGGTCTACCTGCGGTTGCGGAGTCCTTGAGGATCAGGGCAGGGCCATCTTGGGTAGTCGGGGCTTTAACCCCGAAGTTCTGTGCTCATCTGGTTCCACGGGTATGCTCTCTGGCCACCTGGCCATCAGGCGGCCGTCTGATCGGTCGGATCCGTCTGATCTGACGGATTGGACGGATCTTTTTAGGGGGGATTCGATTTCCGCTTGACCGGGTGGAGCGGTTGAATAGCCTCTGCGGATGGCGAAGGAGTTCAAGAGGATCAGGCCGAGCGGCGGGTACCGTTCTATGTGCAGTTTTCAGACTGCCACGCTGATCTATGATGCTACCTACTGGTTCTGCGAGAAGTTCCTCGACAGTCGTTCGCGCACGGTCGACCAGATGATCCAGGCTGCGCGTTCCGGGCGGCAGAATATCGCCGAGGGGAGCCGCGCGGCTGCTTCTTCTTCGCAGACGGAACTGCGGCTGACAAACGTCGCGCGCGCCAGCCTTGAGGAACTCCTGCTCGATTACGAAGACTTCCTGCGGCATCGGCGGCTTGTACTGTGGGCGCCGGATTCGCCGGAGGCTCAACAGGTGCGCGGCGTGCCGCGCAACTTCAGAAATGATCGGTCCGATCAGTCAGATCTGACCGATCTGACCGATCAAGAGCGCTGGGCGCTCTATGCGCCCTGGCTTGAGAACGACGACCCGGCTATCCGCGCGAAAGCGGTCATCTGCCTGATACACCAGGCGAACTACCTGCTCGATCGGCAGATCGCCGTTCTTGAGCAACAGTTCGTTGAGGGCGGCGGCTACAGCGAGAATCTCGCCGTTCAGCGACTGCAACACCGCAAAGCGCAGAAAGACGCCGGCCCTGCCCCGGGGTGTCCAGACTGCGGGAGCACCATGGTTCTGCGCACAGCCCGCAAAGGCGAAAAAGCCGGCAGACGGTTCTGGGGCTGTCCGGAGTATCCGGAGTGTAAGGGAGTCGTGAATCTGTAGTCCGGCCTGGAGCATGCCGATCCCGCAGTGACGGGCAACACCTTTAGGGACCTATTTGCTTTCCAGCATTCGTGGTTCAAAAATGGTCTTGAAGAATGTATGTTACTGAAATTGCTGGATGGGTGGATATCGGGGAACTGGAAAATGATGTGAGAATCCCAAGTCAATCCCACAGGATATGCAACGAGACCAGAGCCAGCTTCAGCAGCGGAGCAATCGGACGCTGAGCGCTGATGCCCTATCATGAACGAGCAGGAACATGAGGATAGTCGTTCTGCGGAGTCATCACCGGGGGTTGAACGCGCCCCGTGGAACTGGCTGTTTCTTCTGCTGATCGTCGCGCTTGTCATCGGTGTTTTTCTCCCCATGCTGTGGAACGAGTTCGTACCGTGGGACGACGATGAGCTGATTCTCAGGAATCCTTTCTTTCGTGGATTCTCAACGGACCATCTGCAGTGGATGTTCACGACCTTTATGGGCGGTCACTACCAGCCACTTACGTGGCTGTCCTTCGCAATGGACCATCTTGTCTGGGGTATGAA
>JAHIZV010000039.1 GCA_018814445.1 Verrucomicrobiota bacterium
CTGTCCCGAGCAATCTCGGCGATGTCCGACCGAGCGTTTACAGTGGTTGCGGCGTCTTCGGCCCGCGCTTTGAAGCTACCGAGGCAGTCAAACAGCGATGCGCTTTGCGTCACGTCGAAACCGTTCCTTCGCAGGTCGGTTACGGGACTCTTGGATTGGAAAGCGTCGATGAAATTGAAGATGACTGTAAGGGTCTGGGTAAACCCCTCATCGTGCGGCACTCTGGAAAGGCCGGTTTGAGCCGCCCGGAATGTGGCTTGCGCGAGTTCAGAAACGGACGCACCCTCTTCGAGTAGCGCGATAACTTGCTTCCAGCGCCTTGTGCGCGTCAGTCTATCGAGTCTGATATGTCCCATAATCTATCCTCCTATCCCCGAAATAGACTGGTCGAATCCTTCAGGCAATCACAAGTTAGTACTGCCAGTCCGGCATCCGCACGGGGCGGGGGTGTTCCACCGCAAGCAGTCTCCACTTGGTCTCATTGATCAGATGTTGCATTCAGGCCAAACTCGCGAGTCATCTTTCACGACCACCGACCCTTTGCCGCAACGCGGCGAGTGCTTCCGTTATCTCTCGCCCCTTCGTTTCGATGATGTCTATTAGTTCTTCGGGCGTGCGTGTGTCCACGACCGGTTTTCTGTTAGGGTTAACGGCCTTGAGATCGTAAACGGCGTCTTCGATTTCTTTAGCCTTGGCTGCCAACTCTCTCGATTCGCGGGTCAGTTCCTTGAGCCTGGCTTCGGCCTGTTCGATGGCTTGGTCATCGCGCGGTTTGGCTTTCCTCAAGTCCTTCAACCGTTGGTTCCACTGCGCGGCCTGCTGGCCCTTGGCGGTGGACATCTCCCAGAGCGGCTTGGCTTCCTCGGCAGCAATCCGTTTCCGCTCGTCCATGTCCACGGTCCATGACAGTTTGCTGTCGGCGCGCTCGGGGACCAGACGCAGAAGGTCCTCGAAATGCTTGAGCGTCAGCGGCGTCTTTTTGCGCACCTCTTGATGTCAGTAAGGTCGTAATACCAGATTTTCCGCGTTGGCTGGCCCTTTGTGAAGAACAGCAGGTTTGTCTTCACCCCGGCCCCCGCCGCCGTGAACACTCCCCCCGGCAGGCTCACTACGCACCACACGTCGCAATCGTCCAGGAGTTTGCGCTTGGTCTTGACGAAGGCGTCCTCATTCGTGCGGAAGAGCAGCCCTTCGTCAAGCACAATACCGCACCGCCCTCCGTCGCGTAGGCTTCGGATGACATGCTGGAGGAAAAGCACCTGCGTGGCCCCAGTTTTATAGTCGAAATTGGTCTGAGCTTCCTTGCCTTCTTGGCCGCCGAAAGGAGGGTTCGTGAGGATCACATCGAACTCATGGGGGGCTCCCTCAAACAGTCCGCCGTAAATCTCCTGGCCGGTCAGCGTGTTGCCATGCCAGAGGTTGGGCTTGTCTATGCCGTGCAAGATCAGGTTTGCAAGCCCGATCGGATAGATCAGGTTTTCTTTCTCCCGCCCCCAGAAAGTCCGCTCTTTGAGCGTTTCCAGTTGTTCGGCTGTAGCATCGTTACCCAGCGCACCGTTCATATGCTCGAAGCTCTGGGCAAGGAACCCGCCAGTGCCGCAGCCCGGGTCATAGATAGTCTCATCCGCGCGCGGGTCGATAACCTGCACCATCGCTTTGATTACTTGGCGGGGGGTGAAAAACTGCCCGCCGTCGTTGCCCTTCTCGCCCATTTTTAGCAGTAGCCCTTCATAGACCTGCGAAAGGGTGAAGACATGCGTCGGGTCGATGGCCTCGGTTGTGAGTTGATGCACCTTGTCCAGCACATCGAGGAAGTTGCGCTCGGTGTCGATTCGCACCCGCTCGACGCCGGTCATGATTTCGCTGATGACTTTCTGTCGCGGCGTGGCGTCGGGACGGCTCTTAAGCGTCTTGAGGTGTGGCAGTAGCTCCATGTTGACGAAATTGAAAAAGTGGTTCTGCGGTGCGTTCTGAAGTTCGTGGCGCTTATTGGTCTGGCCTTCGGGCAGGCTTTCTGATGGTGCGCCCCAGTCGCGCCAGCGATACGGCGATTCCAGCGACGGTCGAAACTGCACGCCGACCGCTTCGGACCTCTGCTCATCTTGCTGTTCTTTCTCATCCAGAATGCGCAGGAAGAGAATCCAGGTCAGTTCGGGCACATACTGCAGCGCACCTGCGCAGTTCCCCCGGCGCATGATGTCACAGATGGACTTTATCGCCTGATCTACAGACTGCTGGGTGGCCAGCCGCTTGGCGTTGCCGTAACTATTGTTGCTTTTCTTTCGTCCCCGCGCCATATCAAACCTCTCCGTTGAACGCCCGGCACAACAGGGCCGCTGGCAGGGCATTGATGGTGTTCAGTTCCTCTTCCGCCGCCACGCGGGCCTTCTCCACTGCTGCCATCTGCTCTTTCAGAATCGCCGCAATCCGCCGCTGCTCGGCAAGGGGAGGGAGGGGGATTTCGAAGCCTTCCAGTTGAGTTTTGGAAATCTCGGCAAAGGTTGCTCCGCTTCCCAGTTTCTGCAGTGCCTCGACGGATTGTTTCAGTGCGTGATA
>JAHIZV010000040.1 GCA_018814445.1 Verrucomicrobiota bacterium
CCGGTGACGATCCTGCTGCTCGCCGCCGGGGTGTTCGGTGGTCTGAAAAACCGGTCCACACGCCTGGCGGTAGCGCTTCTGCTCGGCATGATGGTGCTGCTGTTCGGCCTCCTGTCGATGATGATGGGCGCCGGTAAAGGCCTCTTCAGCCTGCGCTACTATTCACCGCTCTGGCTGCTGTTCATGGTGCTTTCGGGGCTGGGCTTTCGGCAGGCGGGCGATGGATGGGATGCGGTCCGGCCTTCGGTCCTGCCCCGCGGCGTGCGTGGCGATGCCGTCCTGGGCCTGTTGCTCCTGGGCGTGACGGCGATGCCGTTGTCGTGGATCATCCGGCTCCCCGGGAACCCCACGCCATACACCCGGATCAACCAATGGATGGATGAGCATTTGCCCGCCGGGACCCCGGTGATCGTGGACCGCTGGTTCGAGCCGAACCACGAGATGCGTTTTCACGCACCGAGCCGGGTCCGCCCCACCTTCACCATCCCCAACGAGCCGCTGGAAACCTTCCTACAGTACAACTGGCGCGAGACCGTGCGGCGCTTCGTCCAGCGGCATCCCGACGCAGCCTATCTGGAGATGATCAAGAGCTATTTCCATGTCCCGGTGGTGGGCCCGTGGGACTGGCCGCGGCATCATTTCGCCCGGCACATGGTCTTCACCAACGAGCCCGCGCTGGCCCTTCGCCGCGCCGTGCTGGCCGCCTCGGAGGATTATTACGCCGTCAATACCAACCGCGTGGTGGTGGAATTGTTTTATAATCTCAAGGAGGACCTGGTGAACCAGGCGCGCGCCGACGGGCGCGCCGTGGCCGCCTTCTACGGCGAGGGCTGGGAGTTCACCAAGACCCAGGACTACCGCGATTGGCGGGTGCTCCAGGAGCGGGCGACCGTGGAACTGTATAACCTGACGGAACAGCCGCTGGATGTCCGCCTGGTCCTGATCTGCGCGGCGCCGGGGCGCAGCAAGCGGGTGCAAAATTCGCTCGGCGCGGTGAAGACCTTCCCGCCCAACCAGATGCAGGAATGGGCCATGACCTTGACCGCCATCCCGACGGGACGGACCGACATGGTTTTCACCGATGCCTTGTGGACGGCGGCCCAGGTCCCGCTGCTCGTGGAAGAACTGCGGGCCGAGGTCATCGCCCCGTGAACGATGGATGGCCATTTCCTCCATGATGGGATGGAGATATGTATATTGTAGGGCCGCCGCTTGCGGCGCGCCGAAGTTTGACAAAGGCTGGCGCGCTGTGTCGTTGAAAGGCCATTCGCAAGCGAAGGCCCTACAGAGACATCTTCCTCGTTATAGACTGTCTTAATAATGGGAGTGCCTATGCCCAAGAAAATCATGGATGGAATCTGGCACCTGTTCAACGCGATCCCGGAAGGTCCGTTCAAGATGCGGCTTCGGTTCTTCCTGGCTTTTCAAAAAGGCGTGCCCCGATGCATTCGGGACCGGAGCCCCATTGGCGCCAGCATTTTTAACTACGTCCCCCGGCCGGGGGAGGTGGTGATCGACGCCGGGGCCTTCCCCGGCGATTTCACCGTCTTTGCCTCCAGGAAAGTCGGCCCGACGGGACGCGTCATTGCCTTTGAACCGCATCCGCGGAATTTTACCCGGATGGTCGAGAATGTTCGCGCCTTCCATTGCGAGAACGTCACGCCGATTCAAAAAGGGCTCTGGTCGCATGATTGCACCATGACCATCACCGGGGACGGCGTGGACGCGCACGTGGCGAAGGAAGGCGGCGTCACGATTCAGCTCGCGAGCCTGGACGCGGAGCTAAAGCGGCTCGGAGTGCCGCGCGTGGATTTCATCAAGATGGATATCGAGGGGGCGGAAATCAAGGCCTTGGAAGGCGCCGTCGAAACGCTGGCCGCGAACCGGGCCCACCTGGCCATCGGTTCCTACCACGAGTTTGAAGGCGAGGTGACGCAGCCGCGGGTGGAAAAACTGCTGGCCGCTGCCGGGTACCGGTATAAAACGGACTACCCGCTGCGCCCCAACACCTACGCGTGGAAGGAATAGGCCGGAAGCCTTCCGAATCTGTAGCGAGCTCCATGGCATTTCCGCCGACGGAGCGGCGGAACTACAGAAGCCCACCTTCGTAAAAATTTGTAGCTCCGGCGCTCTGCCGCCGGAGGAGACGCGGCTTTCACCCGAACAACCCGGAACCCCGGCATCGCTGATGATTCGGGCGTCAGCCTCACTTCGCTAGGCCCGTGAGGATGGGCGCAAAGCCTGGCCAGCCCGTGAGCGGGTTGTTGAAGGGCAGCCGGAAGAAGGCCTTCCCGCCAAAGTAGCCCCAGTCATCCGCGCGGACGGCATAGGCCTTGGATTGCATGAGCACGAAGGCATTCGGGATGCCGCCGATGTAGGGCGTATCCTGCGGCCCCGTCAGGACCCCGGCCTGCGGCAGGGCCTTCGACCAACCCGTCAGCGCGGACCACTCCACGCTCGTTTTATTCTTGGGCGGATAGGTGGATTCCGTCCCGGGGCCCGTGCCGGCCAGCCCGTCGCGGGTGCGAACGGCCAACTGAAGCCAGGGCTGGGTCCGCACCATTTCCACCTGGGCCCGCAGTTCGCCGGGGCCCGGGGGCAGTTCAACGGGGCAGACGAAAAGTTTCAAGGGATGGTCCCCGGCCAGGATTTCCTTACCTTCGAAAAACACCCGGGCTTTCCCGTTCGCGCATAACCCGACCAGCGCGCGGTTCGGTTCGGCGTACATCCATTGCAGCAGTTCCGCCTGCTGCCGGGCGTCCTCGCCCTCCGCGCCCTCCAGAAACGGCTGGTATTCCGCCGGCGCGATGCTTTCGCCCAGCAAGCGCCGGTATTCGATCTGGCGGAGTTTCAGTACGCCTTGCCCTTCCGAGTCGGGATGCCTTTCCAGAAACTCCTCAATCAGATCGAAGGCCTTCTGGAAGTTGTTCATCCGCTCGAGTTCGATCAATTGCGTCATCAGCGTAATCGCGTCCTGGGGCTGGACGACCGCCCGGCGGTCTTCGCGTTTTTCAGGGCAGGGGGTCACGGCGGCCGGTTCGCGCAGGTAGGCGTAGGCGACACTCTCGAAATATCCCTTGCTCACGTTCTGGTCGCCCCGCTCAAATTCCATGCGCACGTTTTTCTGGAAAGAAACGGCATCCACCAGTTGGAACCGGTACTGCGCGGTGCGGAAGGGCGCCCGGTCAAAAATGCCGTGCAGCGCGGAAAAGGCGGCATTTCGATAGTACCAGCCGGCGTTGAAATAGTCCTCCAGCCCCGTGCCGTGCCAGACGGGTTGGGCCTGCCCGTCCACGTAGATGGTTTCATCGCCCTCCAGGATCCACCACGAAGTGTCGAGCGAGGTGACCCCCAGGAAACAGCCGACCAGCTTGCCGGCGCCGCTGAACTCGCCTGCCACGTGGGGCTTTCCCGCCTCGGGTCCGGAGCGACGCCATTCCGCGTGCAGATACCCGAAGGCTTCGTGCCAGTTGGTACGAACGTTCGCCGCGATCCGGAACTGGATCGCCCGATCACTGCCGTTGATCAACTGGAGCTTCAGGTGTTTCCGGAACGGTAGCGGCATCGCGCAGTGGAATCCGTTGTTCCCCACGCCCAACAGCAAGGAGCCGAACTGGCGCTCCCGCCAGGCATTGCAGAAAAAAGCCCCGAGGGGAACGGCCACGCTCGGTTGCGGTTGCTCATCGTAGGTGGCCAGGAGCACGGCGTCCTGCAGAAGATATTCTCGTTCCGCCCGGGTCCACGCGGCGGGGTCCGCGGGCTCGACCTGGAGGGAAAAATCGGAAACCACGGCTGGCCCGTCCGCTTCAAAAAGCGTGGCCGTTTGCCCCGCCGCCACGGGAACGAAGGCCTGCTCCGCCCAGTCCATGCGGGGCCATTCCACGCTGTCGAGCCAGCGCCGTCCGACCTCTTCAACCGCTTTCCGGTCCGCCTCCGTCCACTGGCGCGGAAAAGTTGCCACCCCTTCGCCGTCGGGATAGCGTTCGACATTCATTTGGAAGAACAGCCGGCGGGGGCCCCAGTACGGGTGGGTGGGTGGGGCTTGGGTCTCAATGCGCAAGGAGCGTTGAAAGGTCAGGGGAATGTAGCTGAACCAGCAGATATTCAAGTTTTGTGCCAGCGGGGCGACAAAGGGGAACCTTTCGCCGAAGACTTCATCCACCGTGCCGGCGACGCGCGGCTTTCTTTCTCCGTCAAAATAAAAGCGGAACATGTGTCCCGGATCAATGCCCGTCAGCCAGAACCGGCGCACGCAGCCGGGGCCCTGGAGGTCGGCCAGGACCACCCATCCCGATTCGCTGCCGGGGCGTACGAAGTAATTGAAATCGTTGTTGCCCCCGAGCCGGTCGTAGGAGGAAATCAAGGTTGTCGGCGCCGTATCCAGGCGCGCCAGGCGGTCCACATCCTCCAGATCGCGGACGAAATCCGCCCAGGGCCGGCCGCCTTCCTGCGCATCGCCCTTGCATCCGGCCAGGCCGAACCCCACGCCCAGTAGCCAAAAGAGAATAAGCGTTTTGTTCATAACCTCTTCGTTTGCAGGCGTCAGTCTGACGCACTCGCCGCCTCGTCTGCAAGCCCGCAGTTGAGTCCATGGTCCAAGGTTATTTCCCGGAGCCGAGGTGGCCCGCGCGCTCCGTCGCGCGGGCTGGTCGTGCGCGCTCGCCGGCCATTCTTCCGGCCCGCGGGGCCGCGGGCCCTCCAAACCGCGTTCTTTTTTCGTTATTTACGGGTTCGACGAGGACGATTTGGACTCTGGCGCCAAAGTCAGGGCCAGGCCGGTCAGCACGAAAGCGGCGCCCACGATCAACGGCAGGGTCAGTCGCTCGCCCAGCCACAGCCACGCAAACAGCGAGGCCAGTACCGGCTTCAGGAAGAAGTAGAACGATCCGCGCGCCGCGCCGACCCGGTGCAGGCCCTGGAAATACGCCACGTACGCGATCGCTGTCGCAAACACGGAGAGGTACAGCATCCCCGGCCAGGATACCTGCGCCAGGGCCGGACCCGGCGGGCCTTCCATCCCCCAGGCCAGGGGAACCAGGAACGCGCTGCCCACCAGGCAAGCCAGGCTTAAGATGGGGAAGAGGCCGAAGCGTGGCATATATTTTTTGGCCAGGACCGTGTAGAGCGCGAACAGGATCAGCGAGGCGGTCATCAGGACAATGCCGGCCCGCGTATCGAGCCCCGCGGCCGGGTGGGACAGGAAGAGGGCAACGCCGGCCAATCCGGCGGCCATTCCCGCGATCTTGCGCGCTCCCGGCCGTTCGCCCAGCAGCCACGGCGAGAACAGCACCACGAACGCCGGATTGGCGCTGAACAGGATCGCCGCCGAATTGGCGCGCATGCGCGGGATGGCGAGGTGGTAGCAGCCGATGGAAAGGGTCACGCCGATCAGCCCGAGGAGAACCAGCCGGCCGATATCGTTCAGGCCGGGCCGTTCGTCCAGCCGCCGGAGGGCGCGCCACGCGGGGCCCAGCAGGAGGAGGCCCGTGATCGAAAAACGCACGACCGCCAGCCAGATCGGTGGTATGCCGCGGCCCACCCATTTCGTGGTCACCTCGACCGAGCTGAACAGAACGATCCCGACCAGCAGCCAGGCATGGCCTGCCAGCGCGTCAGGTGGAGGCCGGCGGCCGCTGATGCCCATCTGCCTTTCCCTTGGATCGCCGTTCTTGTTGCTGTCGGGCCCGCAGGGCTTCCCAGAGCTGGCCGCGTTTCCGATAGTATCCCGGCGTCGCCGAACCCGGTCGTCTTCGTCCCTGGCCTCCGCCTGAATGCCCTTCGCTCATGGATTCAACCCCGGCCCCCTTCCCACGGGAAACGGTACTGCATCAGCTTCAGTTCATCGCGCATCGCGGTGACCTGTTTCTGCAGTTCGCGGTTAAGCGGTACGCCCTTGTCCTTGCGCTCCAGCCAGGCCAGGTGTTCTTTCTCGCCGCAGGTATAAATCCGTTCGGCGCCGGGCGTCTTTTTCGATGCGCGAAGCTGCCGCAGGATGTCGCCCGCGGTCTTCTTGAAGGCGTCCAGCGGAGTGAAGAAGCCGATATCTATGGCAATGAAAAAATGGCCGATCCGGTAGGGAATCTTGCGCCCCTGTTCATCGAGGCCCAGGAGCTGCTTCATGAACACGCCTTGCTGGAGCGCGGCGGACATGATCTCCACCACGGTGGCGAAGCCGTAGCCCTTGTAGCCGCCGGTTTCTTCGCCGATGCCTCCGATCGGTGTGAGCGCGGCGCGGCTGTGCACCAGGGCTTCGAGGATCTCGGCGGAATTCGTCATCGTCCCGCCCCGGTCGTTGACGACCAACCCCGGGGTGCATTCCTTGCCCTCGCGCGCGTATTGCTCGATCTTGCCGCGCTGGATGATAGACGTGGCGTAGTCGTTGACGAACGGGAACGGCTCGTCCGTGGGGAAGCCGAACACCAGGGGATTGGTGCCCAGCATGTTCTCCACGCCGAACGTCGGTGCGATGGACGGCCGCGCGTTCGTGCCGGTGATGCCGATCATCCCCGCGTCGCACGCCATCATCGAGTAATACGCCGCGATGCCGAAATGCGTAGAATTGCGCGCGACCACCATGCCCAGCCCGTACGCCCGGGCCTTCTCGATGGCCAACTGCATGCAACGGCGGGCGACAACCATCCCCATGCCCAGGTGCCCGTCCACGACCGCCGTCGCCATCCGGTCGGAGACCACCTCGAATTGCGTCACGGGGTGTTGGATTTTGTCCTTCACGATCCGGTCGTAGTAGATGGACTTCAAACGGCCGACGCCGTGGGAATCGATGCCACGCTTGTCGGCCGCCAGGATCACGTCCGCGCAAATGCGGGCGTCGTCGTCCGGAACGCCTACGCCCCGGAAGACATCCACGGCGAACTGCTCCATGGTTTCAAATGGAACCCAGAAAATATCATCACTCATGGTGTGATCCTCCGACTGATCCGCGTACTGTTTCTATAGCGGAATCCTGGTGGCGAATAAACGCTAATCCGGCGAAATTCTGACGATTTTCAGCTGCGGTATTGGAATTGAATTGCCATGCATTCGGCGCTACAAATAACTGATTCGCTGAACGACGGGACGAAACAGTGTCTTCACCGTATCATGCAGCGTATTTTGCTCAACAGTTGACGAAACACTGCTCCGCACATCAGTTGGAAAAACTCAGCAAATCCATCTTCAACGCGACCGTAGACCTGAATCCCCACCAAATCGAGGCCGCGCTGTTCGCGTTCCGTTCACCGCTTTCGCGCGGGGCGCTCCTAGCCGATGAGGTCGGATTGGGGAAGACCATCGAGGCTGGCCTGATCGTCAGCCAACTCTGGGCCGAAAGGAAGAGGCGCATTCTTTGCATTCTGCCCGCTGCGCTGCGCAAGCAATGGCAGCAGGAGTTGGCGGACAAGTTCTTTATCGAGTCCCTTATACTGGAATCCCGTAACTTCAATCAGCTCGTCAAGAATGGCGCCCCCAACCCCTTCGACCAGAGAAGCAGAATCGTGATCTGCTCGTACCATTTCGTCCGCAGCAAGGGGGCAGACATCGCATCCGTGCCGTGGGATCTCGTGGTCATCGACGAAGCGCACCGTCTGCGCAACGTGTACAAGAGAAGCAACAAGATCGCCCGCGCCATCCGTGACGCGGTTGGCTCTTGCCCGAAGGTGCTTCTCACGGCGACGCCGTTGCAGAACTCGCTGATGGAGCTTTTCGGGCTTGTCAGCTTCATTGATCCTCACATCTTCGGAAGCGAGGACTCCTTCCGGGACCTGTTTGCCCGCCGCGCCGGTGATATGGATGAGTACGGATACCGCGCACTGCGGCGCCGCATCAGTCCCGTTTGCCAACGCACACTCCGCAAGCAAGTCACGGAGTACATCCGCTTCACAAATCGCGTGTCCATGACGCAGGATTTCACGCCGACCGACGACGAGGTTCGGCTTTACGAAGCGGTGTCTGCGTATCTCCAACGTCCTGATGCTTTCGCCCTTCCGGCCAGTCAGCGGGCCCTCATGACTCTCGTTCTCCGCAAGATACTCGCGTCTTCGTCCTTCGCGATTGCGGCCACGCTCGGAGCGCTCGTTACCCGGCTGGAAGCCCTGCATCAGTCTTTTGAGACAACCACGGAGGGCGAGGTAGTCGAGGAGGTCGCGCAAGATTTCGAATTGACCGACGAAATGCAGGACGAATGGTCAGAGAACAGCGAAGAGGCCGCGACGCAAAAAGAACAGGAATATCCGCCGGACGAAGCAGAATCCAGGAAGATAATTGCCGCTGCTATTCAGCGCGAGATAGGCGATCTCAAAGAGTATAAGCAGTTGGCGGAGTCCATAACCCAAAACGCCAAGGGTGAAGCGCTCCGGATTGCATTGCATACCGGTTTCGAGCGGCTCACCGGGTTCAAAGCGCCTCGAAAGGCCATTATCTTCACTGAATCGCGCAGAACACAGCGATATCTCTATGGACTTTTGGAGAACAACGGCTATGCGGGTCAATTGGTCATGCTCAACGGAACGAACACCGAGAAACCATCGCAAGAGGTGTATCGGCGATGGCTTTCCCGGCACGAGGGGCAGGACTGCGTGTCCGGGTCCAAAGCCGTGGATATCCGCGCCGCCCTGGTCGAGGAGTTCCGAGATCACGCATCCATCATGATTGCAACGGAATCAGGGGCCGAGGGCCTCAATCTGCAGTTCTGTTGCCTTGTCGTGAATTATGACCTGCCGTGGAATCCCCAGCGCATAGAGCAGCGCATCGGCCGCTGCCATCGTTACGGCCAGATGTTTGATGTTGTCGTCATCAACTTCCTCAACCGGCGCAACGCGGCAGACCAGAGGGTCTTCGAACTCCTCGCCGAGAAGCTCCGCCTCTTCGACGGCGTCTTCGGGACCTCGGATGAGGTCCTCGGCGCCTTGGAATCCGGAGTTGATTTCGAAAAGCGGATCAACGAAATCTACCAATCATGCCGAACGCTTGAAGAGATCAATTCCGCCTTCGACAAACTCCAGCAGGAACTTGATGAACAAATCCAGAGCAGAATGGCTACGGCCCGCTCTCAACTTTTCGAGCAGTTTGATGAGGACGTCCACGCCCGCCTTCGATTGAGTTCAGACCGAACACTACAACAGGTCGGGAAGTTTGAAGACTGGCTGTGGCGGCTCACCGAATTCGAGCTCGGTGACTGTGCTTCTTTTCAGCCTGACAGTTACGTCTTTGTCCTGCACAAGCTGCCGCCGGGCGTCAGCGCGCGTACTGTTCGCCCGGGGCGCTATCGCCTCGTTACCCATAGGAACGGAGCAGATGAGCATCATTATCGCCTGGGGCACCCTCTTGCAGAGCACATCATTGAGCGCGCCAAGCAGAGAGAGCTTCCCGTGCGGGAGGTGGATTTTCTCTACGGTGACCACCCCACGAAGATCAGCGTCGTCGAGCGCCTGCGCGGGCAGGCCGGATGGCTGCGCCTTCATCTCCTAAGCATTGAGGCCTTAGAGCGCGAAGATCACCTGGTTCTGTCCGCCATGACGGACGCCGGACAACCAGTTGATTCTGAAGCGAGTGAAAAGTTTTTCGCCGTGAGCGCAAACGTGGGAGCCGAGGTGTCGCTGGCATCGGACGTGGATGCACAACTCAACAAGATGGCAGAATCCACGCAAAACCAGATCTGTGAAGATGTCGCATCGAGGAACAGGGATTACTTTGAAGCGGAAATGGAGAAACTCGAACGGTGGGCGGAAGACCTCAAGGCCCAACTCGAAACGGAGCTGAAGGATCTGGATAGAGAAATCAAGGCGACCAAGCGTGAAGCTCGTCAGGCGGTCGAATTGGATGATAAAGTTACCCTGCATCGAAAAGCCAAGGATTTGGAGAAGCAGAGGAACGACAAGAGGCGGAGACTCTTCGAGGCCCAGGATGATGTGGATGCGAAGAAGGAGGCCCTCATTACGAGCATCGAGGGGCGGTTGAAGCAGCAGATGGAGACCCGGCACGTTTTCACGCTCCGGTGGAGGATTACATGAGCACAGCGGAACCCACCATCATCTGCCCCAAGTGCCGGGCAGAAATCAAGCTGACGGAATCGCTCGCGGCGCCTCTCATCGAGGCCACGCGCGAAGCGTATGAGAAGAAGCTGGCCAGGAAGGACACAGACGTTGCGGCTCGTGAGAAGTTGCTGCGTGAGCGCGAAGAAGAAGTCTCGAAGGCAAGGGAATCCGTGGATGATGCGGTTGCGGAGAAGGTGAAGCAGGAGCGTAGCAAGATTGCAGCGGAGGAAGCGAAGAAGGCCAGACTGGTGCTGGCAACGGACTTGGACCAGAAGACGAAGGACATCGCCGAACTTCAAACTGTTCTGAAAGAACGCGATGTGAAACTGGCCGAGGCGCAGAAGGCACAGGCCGACCTGCTCAAGAAACAACGTGAACTCGATGACGCCCGCCGCGAATTGGATTTAACGATTGAGAAGCGAGTGCAGGAGGGGCTTACGGCGACCCGCGACCAGGCGCGGAAGGAGGTCGAGGAGGAGTTGAAACTTAAGGTGTCGGAGAAGGAACAGACGATCACCTCCATGCAGAAGCAGATCGAAGATCTCAAGCGGCGGGCCGAACAGGGCTCGCAGCAACTCCAGGGCGAGGTCCAGGAGCTGGAGATCGAGGCCTTGCTGGGCGCGAAATTCCCTTACGACACCCTTGAGCCGGTGCCGAAGGGCGAACACGGAGGCGATGCGTTGCAGAGAGTCATGGGGCCACTCGGTCAAACCTGCGGAACCATCCTTTGGGAGTCCAAGCGCACCAGGAATTGGAGCGACGGCTGGCTCGTTAAACTTCGCGATGACCAGAGAGCCGCCAAGGCCGAAATCGCGGTGATGGTCAGCCATGCCCTGCCGAAGGATGTTGAGACGTTCGATTTGATAGACGGCGTATGGGTCACGCATCCACGCGCGCTGATGCCGGTCGCCATGATGCTCCGCCATTCACTCATTGAGGTCGCCACGGCACGGCAGGCGTCCGAGGGCCAGCAGACCAAGATGGAGTTGATCTACACCTACCTGACCGGTCCCCGGTTCCGCCAACGCGTTCAGGCCATCGTTGAAGCCTTCTCCAGCATGCAGGAAGACCTCGGCAAGGAGAAGAAAGCCATCACGAAACAGTGGGCCAAACGCGAAGAACAGATTGACCGCGTCATGCAATCTACGGTCGGCATGTACGGCGATATGCAGGGCATTGCCGGCAAGACGTTGCAGGAGATTGAGGGGCTGGAAATGAAGGCGCTGGAGGCGGGTGAACCAGCCCCTGATCAAGGGGATGCAGGGCAATGAACGTGACGCCAATGACCACAACTCCTGTCTCAGCCCTTCACGAGATACTGAACTGGTCTGGTGATCGACCTTCGTGGCAGCAGGATGCACTTCGCAGGATTGTTGCGCAGGACAAGATCAGCGAGACAGATCTTGCGGAGCTGGAACGGCTGTGTCGAGCACCGCACGGAGCAGATGCGAGCGCGGAGCCCGTCCTGAAAGTGAATCCTCTTGCAGCGGCCCATTTGCCACCCGCCCCCGGTGCAAAATCATCTGTATCCTTGGTCTCGATCGGCAATCTACAGCATGTGAATCGTATACCTTCGGATCAGGTTCTTCTGTTCGGTGCGTCACCTGGGTTGACTGTGATCTATGGCGACAATGGTTCCGGAAAATCTGGATACGCCCGCGTTATCAAGAAGGCATGCCGCACTCGTGGCGCGACACCTGATATACTTCCAGACGCATTAGCATCAGCGCCTGCGGGTATTCCATCGGCCAGCATTACCAGTCACATTGACGATGCCGACGTCCCCCTAGCATGGAAGGACGGCGTTGTGGCGGATGCACGTCTTGCTAACATATTTGTCTTCGATGCATCTTCCGCCGGACATTACTTGCGTGAAGACGGGCCAGCCATATTTACCCCTCACGGGCTTGATATTCTTCCTGCACTTTCCAAAGTCTGTGATGCAATTCGTGCCCGAATTCAGAAAGATATCGACTCAGCCGAGCAGGCGATATCAACAACAACAGAGAATTGGAAGTATTCAGCGACAACCCAGGTGGGGCGAATGGTAGACGGGTTGTCCATCTCCACCACCACGGCCGAAGTGGATGCCTTGTCGGGTGTTGATGATACTCAAGCGACGCGATTGCATGATCTCCGTGAGGCACTGAAGTCGGACCCAAAGCAGAAGGCGAAGGAAACCCGCGCTGCCGCCGCTCGCCTTCGGGCGTTTGCGGAAACGATAACGGCCGCCGCCACCGATCTTGCAGATGGGAAGACCAATGCACTGAAAGAGTGCGTCGACAACGCCAAGGCTGCGGCTGAGAATGCCAAGGCGTTTGCATCGGGACAATTCGATGCAACTTATCTGACGGGCACAGGAGCCGGGTTGTGGCGTAAGATGTGGAATGCAGCTCGTGAATACTCCACGTCCGCTGCATACCGGGATCAACCGTTTCCCGCCATTGAAGATGACGCTCGGTGTGTGCTCTGCCAGCAGGACTTAGACGCAGCGGCGGTTCAAAGACTGCGTGCCTTCGACGTATATTGTCGGGATGAGAGTCAGAAACTGGTCGATCAGACTTCGAAGAGACTCAAGGACGAGACCGAGCGCGTAGCGCAATTGCATGATCTGGCTCCCGAGATGCAGAAGGTTGAAGCTGATCTCGCGTCAGTGCCGGAGGAACGGCGCGTCGCAGTAGCTGACTTTGTCAAGCACGCCGACTTACGCTTGGCAGCGTTGAAAAAGAATGTGAGCGTCGAAACATGGACAGCCCCGTCAGCATTGCCAGCGTCGCCGGAGGCTGACATCACTGCTGCGGCGAAAGCGCTTGAATGCCGCGCGTCGACAGAGGAGTCTGCAGACGATCCTGTGACTCGCAAGAAACTGGAGTCTGAACGCGACGAGTTGGAGGGGCGGGAATGGCTCGCAAGGGTGAGGGAGGATGTGGTCGCCCAGATAGAGCGGCATAAGCTAGTGCAGAAACTGAAGGAGTGCCAGAAGGATGCGTCGACCGCATCAATCACGGTCAAGAGCACGGAGTTGACCAAGCTTCTTGTCACAAAGGTCTTTCGCAAACGTTTCGGGGATGAAGTCAAGGATCTCGGGCTTACTACTCTTGACGTACGACTGGAGGAGATTAAGGGCAGGAAGGGAGAGACCTCTTTCGGGCTTCGTCTCAACACTCCGACCGACAAGAAGGTCGTAGAGATTGCGAGTGAGGGGGAGCAACGTTGTGTCGCATTGGCGGCTTTCCTGGCCGAGCTTTCGCAGGCATCCCACCAGTCTGCGCTCGTCTTTGACGACCCCGTCTGCTCATTGGATCATCAGCATCAGGCGCGGATCGCCGAGCGCCTTGCTCGAGAAAGTCAGACGCGGCAGGTGATCGTGTTCACACATGACTGCATATTCCTGAATGATCTACGGGCAGCCGCAGAACGACAGGGCACGCCTGTTCACGCCTTGCACCTTGAATGGAGCGGACGCTCTCCCGGGTACTGCGTGGAAGGACTGCCATGGGACTGGAAATCCCCGGAAGACCGTTTTGACAAGCTTGACAAGAAGCAACGCGAAATCGCCCGGACATGGAATCCCGTCCCAAATGATGGCAATGTGCAGGCTATGCGTGCTGCTTACAGTTGGCTGCGGGCGACTCTGGAGCGAATCGTTGAAAAAGAAATTTTTGCGGATGTGGTTCTCCGTTTCCGGGGCTATGTTGATCTGAAGAATCTTGCCGAAGTAGTGGGCTTCTCGCAGGCCGAATGTGACGAGTTGAAGCGCTTGAAGAAGCGATGTGATGATGTTACGGAAGCCCATGATCCACCGCCGGGACGGCACACCGTGATACCGACACCGACTGAACTCGCCGAGGACATTGCAGCCGTCAAAGCGTTGCTCACAACGATAAAGGATCGACGCAAAGCCAATCGTGCTTCACGGGGTGCTTTGCCTGGAACGAGACCAGCACCATGAACGGAAGGAAGCCAAAACTCGAACTCAAATGGATCGGCAAGGACCAGCGGCCGAAGCTGGAGCCGCGGATACTGATCGAAGATCCGGAGAAATCCTGCCACGCCGCCCGTCGCGTCACGGACCACGACATCTTCGATAACCGCCTCATCTTTGGCGACAATCTTCTCGCCCTGAAGGCGCTCGATCAAGAATTTGCGGGGCAGGTTCGTTGTATATACATTGATCCGCCATACAACACCGGCAGCGCGTTCGAGCACTACGACGATGGACTTGAGCACTCCATTTGGCTCGGAATGATGCGTGATCGTCTTGAACTTCTTCGGCGACTGCTGCGCAACGATGGCGTTATCTTCGTTCATATCGACGACAATGAGCATGCGTATCTAAAGGTCTTAATGGACGAAGTTTTCGGACGCCGTAATTTTTGCGGCCAGTTCATTTGGGAGAAGAAGAAGAAGCCTTCTTTCCTGAATGCGAACATGGGAATTGTCACCGAATACATTCTCGCCTACTCACCAGACCGCAGTTCGTCACCGGCGTTCATTGGTGGCCTCACTACGGAAGGGAAAAAGTATCCCCTCAACAACGCAGGTAATGGCCTGCAAACATTGTGCTTCCCTCCTGAATCCGTTGAGTTTCGCTGTCCAGACGGGCGTTACGAGCCTCAAGACATGTCGGAGGGGGCAATTGTAACGAGACTCCTAGACCGATTGATCGTGAAGAACGGGAAGAACAGCAACGCTTTCCGTTTGGAGGGCGAGTGGCGTTACTCCCAAAAAAAGCTCGATGAGATAATTGCTGCAAAGGAAACATTGGTCATCAGCAAAATCCCGTTTCGACCAAACCACATCAAGGCCGGCGGAGAGAAGAAGAAGATCAAAAATCTGCTTTCAATCGCACACTACCAAATTTCCACCTACGAAGACTCGAACGCTGAAAGTGAGGCACTGTTCGGCGAGAATGCTTTCGACTATCCGAAACCTGAAAAGCTGCTGTCCACGCTTATCAGCGCGGTGACATCTCCCGGCGACTGGGTGCTCGACTCCTTCGCCGGCTCCGGCACGACCGGCGCCGTTGCCCACAAGATGGGCCGACGTTGGATCATGGTTGAGTTGGGCGAGCATTGTCACACGCACATCATTCCACGGCTTAAGAAGGTCATTGATGGCGAAGACGAGGGTGGCATCACGAAGGCGGTCGGGTGGAAAGGCGGGGGTGGATTCCGCTACTACACGTTGGCGCCGTCGCTGCTGGAGAAGGACCCATGGGGCAACTGGGTGATCAACAAGGAGTACAATGCCGCGATGCTGGCGCAGGCAATGTGTAAGCATGAGGGTTTCACGTACGCGCCGAGCGAAGAAGTCTATTGGCAGCAAGGCCATTCATCGGAACGCGATTTCATCTACGTGACCACGCAGACATTGAACCGCGCCCAGCTTCAGGCCATCAGCGATGAAGTCGGGCCGAGCCGGACCCTGCTGATCTGCTGCTCGGCGTTTAGAGTCAAGCCAGACGCGTTCCCGAATCTCACGCTCAAGAAGATTCCCAAAGCCGTCTTGAATAACTGCGAGTGGGGTCGCGACGACTACAGCCTGGAGGTCTCGGCCTTGCCCGCCGCGCCGACGCCGGAGGAAGATGCGGCGAAGCGGATCGAGGAACTGCCGCTGTTCGCCAGGGAGGAGCCGGAATGAGCCGTAAGAAGACCGTAAAGATGACGAAGGCGGATGTGGCCGCGCCCCTGTATGACCGCATCCGACAGATTCTCGAATCGGCCAAGGCGACGGCTTGTCGGTCCGTCAACACCACTCAAGTCGTGGCGAACTGGCTGATTGGCCGGGAGATTGTGGAGGAGGAGCAGAAGGGCCAGAAGCGGGCGAACTACGGAGAGAGACTGCTTGGCGAGCTGTCGAGCAGACTGACGACCGACTACGGAAGGGGCTACTCTTTTCCGAATCTGGCCTTTTTCCGCCAGTTCTTCCTCGAATACCCATCCCTTGTGCCGGGTCCGCCAATTCTCTACGCACTGCGTAGAGAATCTGATGGCAGCCCCTCATCCGTGGACTCCGGAATTCTCTACGCAGTGCGTAGAGAATCTGTAACACCCTCCAAGAAAGACGGTTCCGAAAATACCGACGCACTGCGTACGGAATTGGCGGAGGCCGACACCGGAGCCCTGGTCATCACGCTCAATGAGATATGTCACGCGGCGCGTGACAAATCCTGGGAGCCTGGCCGACTGAATCCGAACCTATCCTGGACCCATTATCGCACACTGCTTCGCGTGGAGAGGCCGGAAGCCCGCGCCTTTTACGAGATCGAGGCCCTGCATAACCACTGGTCAGCGCGGGAGATGGAACGGCAGATCAATAGCCTGCTCTATGACCGGCTGGCTTTGAGCAAGGACAAGAAGGGCCTGATGCGGCTGGCCACGAAAGGACATGAGATTCAGAAACCGGCTGACATATTCAAAGACCCGGTGGTCATGGAATTCCTGGGATTGCCGGAATCTCCGAAGCTGGTGGAGACGAAACTGGAGCAGGCGCTCATTGATCACTTGCAGGCGTTCCTGCTGGAGTTGGGCAAGGGGTTTGCTTTCGTGGCGCGGCAGAAGCGCTTGACGCTGGACGGCGACCATTTCTATGCGGACCTGATCTTCTATCACACGATTCTGAAATCCTTCATCATCATCGACCTCAAGACCGGCAAACTCACTCACGAGGACCTCGGGCAACTTCAGTTGTACGTGAACTTCTACGACCGAGAATGCCGGACGGAGGGCGATAACCCGACCGTCGGGTTGATCCTATGCGCCGAAAAGAATGATGCCGTTGTGCGCTACACCCTGGGGGAGGGTCAGAAGAAGATATTCGCGAGCCGCTACAAACTCTACTTGCCGACGGAAGCAGAGTTGCGGACCGAGATGCGCCGTGAGGTGCGGCAACTGACGGGCGCGCCGTCGCCGCGAACATCACGAAAGAAGAAATCATGAATCCTCATGTGAACGGCATCAGCGGCCGCTTGAGTCTGCGCCCGCCCCAGCGCGAGTCGCTGGAGATCCTTGCCCGGATCGCCGAGATCATTCCCTTGAGTAAAGAAAGAGACTTGGTGCAGGACCTGGAGGTCATCAAATCCGAATTCCCTTCCGTGGAGGACTTCGAGCGCGATTTTCCGTCCCTGTGCTTTGCCCTTGCCACGGGCGTAGGGAAGACGCGCCTGATGGGCGCCTTCATCTCCTACCTGCACCAGGCGCACAACATCCGGCACTTCTTCGTCCTCGCGCCGAATCTCACGATCTACAACAAGCTCATCGCCGACTTCACCCCGAACACGCCGAAGTACGTCTTTCAGGGCATTGGAGAGTTTGCCGTGCGGCCCCCGGAGATCATTACCGGCGACACGTACGAGGACGGTCGAGGGGTTCGCGGCGCTGACCTGTTCGGTGAGACCGAAGCGATCCATGTGAACATCTTCAACATATCGAAGATCAACAGCGAGGTCCGGGGAGGCCAGGCGCCTCGTATCAAGAGGTTATCCGAGTATATCGGACAGAGCTACTTCGACTACCTGGCCCGGCTCGATGACCTCGTCCTCCTAATGGACGAATCCCATCGGTATCGAGCATCCGCCGGAGTGCGGGCCATCAACGAGTTAAAGCCCATCCTCGGGCTGGAACTTACGGCCACGCCCCAGGTTGAGGCTGGCGGGGAATCGGTTCCGTTCAAGAACACGATCTACAGCTATCCGCTCTCTTCCGCGATGGCCGATGGTTTTGTCAAAGAGCCGGCCGTCGCGACACGCGAGAATTTCAACGTGGAGAACTACACGGAAGAACAGCTCGAGAAGCTGAAACTTGAGGATGGCATACGCATTCACGAGGACACAAAAGTTGAGCTCGAAGTCTATGCCCGTCAGGCTGACAAGCCCATCGTGAAACCCTTCATGCTCATCGTCGCGCAGGACACCGACCACGCGAATCAACTGGTCAGCCGGATCAAGCAGGATGATTTCTTCGATGGCCGCTACAAGGACCGTGTCATTACGGTCCATTCAAAACAGAAGGGTGAGGAAGCGGACGAAACCGTGCAACGGCTCCTTGAGGTGGAAAGTCCGGACGAGCCCACCGAGATCGTGGTGCATGTGAACATGCTCAAGGAAGGGTGGGACGTTACCAACCTTTACACCATTGTCCCCCTGCGCGCGGCCAATTCGAAGACCCTGGTCGAGCAGTCCATCGGCAGGGGCCTTCGCTTGCCCTATGCCAGGAGAGTGGGCGTCTCCGCCGTTGACCGTCTTACCATCGTCGCGCACGACCGGTTTCAGGAGATCATCGACGAGGCGAACCGCCCCGACTCGGTTATCCGAACAGGCGTGGTGATTGGAAGGGACATCTCCGAGGAGCGCAAAGAGGCTGTGACCGTACAGCCCACGATCATGCAGCAAATCACCCCGGAGCATGTGCCGGAGGACCGGCAGGCCGAGATGCTTTTCCCGACCCCTTCCGAGCAGGAGGTTGCGCGAATCACGGTAGACGTGTTGCAGGAATTCGAACGGCTTCCGTCATCGCGAGACCTTGAGAACGCCGAAATACAGGAGCAAATCGCGCAGCGTGTTGAATCCATATACCTCCCGAAGCAGCAAGAGCTGGAGGGCATTGTTGAGAAGCCGGACATCAAGAGAGTTGTCAGGGAGGCCACGGGGGTATTCATCGCGGGTTCGATCGACATTCCGCGGCTCGTCGTCCTTCCGAAGGGCGAAATCACGTGTGGCTTCAATGAGTTCAAGCTGAACCTTGGGTCCGTGAACCTCCAGCCGGTGCCGATGGAAATCCTCATTCAGCATCTCCGCACGAACGAAAGGGAGCGATTGAACAAGGGGGACGGTATCGCAAAGGAGCGGCGCCTCGAGGACTACATCGTTCGTAATCTCATCGACTTTGACGACATCTCCTACGACGACCATGCCGTGCTTCTCTATAACCTCTCAGGCCAAGTTGTGGAACACCTGCGGTCGTATCTGCCGGACGAAGAGGCCGTCCTGAATGTTCTGCAGTATCATCAGACAAAGCTCGCCGAGTTGATTCATGCACAGATGCAGGGGCATTACTGGGAACGGGCGGCTGACTATGAGGTCCACATCAGCAAAGGATTCATGACTCTCAGACCGGCGAACTTCTCGGTGGTTTCCGGAGGGCACAAAGATTTCCGTTCTCCAGTGGCGGATCCGCAACGCATCAAGTCTCTCGTGTTCGGCGGCTTCCGTCGCTGTCTGTACCCGGAGCAAAAGTTCGATTCCGACACCGAACGCCGCTTTGCCGTCTTGCTGGAGGATGAGAAGGGCGATCTCAAATGGTTCAAGCCGAGCCCTGGCGTATTCCAGATCCATTACAGCAGCGACCAGGCCTATGAGCCCGACTTCGTAGTAGAAGCCAAGGATGTGAAGTACATCTGCGAGCCTAAGCGCGCCGACGAAATGAAAGACGAGGACGTTCAGGCCAAGGCTCACGCAGCCGTTGAGTGGTGTAAGATGGCAAGTGCGCATGAGGCGGCTCATAACGGCAAGCCCTGGAAGTATCTGTTGATCCCGCACGACGCCATCACAGCGGCCGCGACACTTGAGGGCTTGGCCTCATCGTGCGCATTGAATTAGAGAGGGCAAAACCCTTGAAATAGTAGATAACGCCGGTGAAAAACGGAAAGGGCGGCCGGGGGAATAGGATCAGGCGATAACATGAAACAGGACGAAATCCTGAAAATCTTCCGGGACACCGGCGCGCTGCTGGGCGGGCATTTCGAGCTGCGGTCGGGGCTCCATAGCGACCAGTACTTCCAGTGCGCGCTGGTCCTGCAGCATCCGCG
>JAHIZV010000041.1 GCA_018814445.1 Verrucomicrobiota bacterium
CCCAACGCCGCCTTCCACCGCAGATCGTACTTGGCCCGCTCGACGGCCTCGTCGTCCGACACCTTGTCGTACCATTGTAACAAGACCATCCGCATCATCCGCGAAGGCGGAACGGACTTCAGCGATGAAGAACGCCTGCGACTGAGCAGGGCGCAGGACGGGATGCCTGGGAAGCGAGTGTAGATGAGTGCTGGCGAGAAAGGGGAAGGGTGTGGGCTATGCGTAGAAGCCGTAGAACGCGATGTGTGCGACGTGCAGGGCGGGCGGCGACAGCGGGAACCGCGGGACGGGCTAGGAGGTGTTGAATCGGATCTGGATGGGCTGTGCGCAGAGGTGGTCGTACTCATTTCGAGTCAGCGAGGCGTTGCGGAGGGCCTCAAGCAGATGGCGCGCGAGGATGCGGGCGGAGCCGAAGCCCCGCGGGAATGCGGCGCGCAGCAGGCTGCCCTTTTCCATCAGTTGCATGAGGAGATGGGCGACCTGAAGCAAGAGGTAGTAGATCTTCATGCCGTGTTCGTTTTCGGTGTAGGCGTGTTCCAGATTGTAGCCGCCGTTCTTCTGCACGTTGAATCCTTCGTTTTCAATCTTCCAGCGTAAGCGTCCTCCTTCGTTGGCCAGGGGCACGACGTTGGTTTTGGAAACGGGGACATTGGTCACCCATTTGAACTTGGCGGTCTTGTGTTCCCGGTGCTCTCCGGGGCGGGTATCGATACATTCGAGCACCGACAGCCGGTGTTCGCGCCGCTCGGAATCCACGTAGACGATGTCATTCACCCACCGGAATCGCTGGTGGATTTCGCGCTCGCGCCCCATCCGCCATGAGAGCCGGTCTTCGGGGCTGGCCGTCGCCAGGCTCTCAAATTCCTCATTCACGGAGGTGAGTTGATCGTCCGTGAGCGTGATCGTGTATTTCCATCCGTAGCGCCGGCACAGGCCAAACACCGGGCCGACAGCATACAGCCCGTCCATGGCCAGCAGCAGGGGCAGACGGGGCAACCGAGCGTGCAGCCGCGCCGCCAGCCGGTAGAAGGCCTTGAGTTCGCAGTCCTGCTTACGCTCCTTGTCGCTCTTCGCGGGGTCGTCTTCGGGATTCTCAATGAACTCGCTCAGGAGAGAAAAGACCAATCCCGTAGGCGTCACGAGTTTCGCTTCCAGGACCGGGTGGTAGTAGATGGTCTCTCCGTGGTGCGTCGAGCGCAGACAATGCGGGCAATGGGGGTAGCGGTACACCAGCATACCCGTCGCGTCCACCGCAACCACGTAGTACCGCTCGAAGAGCCGGTGCGGATAGAGGACCTTCTTGTCGATAAGCGTCAGGGTCATGCCGGTCACGATTTCCTGGACGCCGTCAAACGGTAGGCCGCATAGCACCCCGTTCATCGTGTCCCCGTGCGGGACGCTGTCCACGTCAAACAGCACCTTGTAGAGATCCACCAGAAACGTCGTGAACAACTCGAACCGCACCTGACGGCGCGCCCCCAGGCGGCAGGCGAACATGAGCACACCAGGAAATACCAGCGAGCCGACGCTGTAGTCGACGTCCTCGGGCGATTCGGGCTTGCGCGGGTCCGGCAAGCCATCCCACCGTTTGCGCACCGGGCCGAAGAAATGGGTAAACGTCTTCAAGAAGACTCGGATGGTTTCCCGATGTTCCGCTTGCGGGTCTGCAGGATGTGCCGTTGGACCCCGGCCATGCGCTCGACGAGCCCTTTGAGTTTCTTCCATTCCGCGATCCATTGCGCAACCTCGCCGCGCAACTCGCGGGGGACATGGAGGGTGCGGGTCTTCCCTTTCTCCTTCCACGTGAGCAGGGCCGTCTCATGGACCGGACCTTCGCGGGCGCAACGGCAGCGCGGGTTGCCGCACCGGGTGCGGGTGACGGTGAGGCAGGCCGGCAGAAAGGGGCCCAGACGAGCCAGGCGTTCCAGGACTCTCCGGCCCGCCGCGTTGGTGGCCAACAACTTTGTCCTCTTCATAGCTTGAAGTATACATACTTCCGTGACAAAAGTCAACAAAAATCCGCCTGCGCGAAAAAAGAATTCTTCCCCCTGACGCAACCTCAACTCATCCAGCAACTTCTACGCGAAAAAAAGCCGTTCTTCACCGCTGAGTATGCGTAGATATATCTTCTTTTTTGATAATAAGTTAGAGTTGTACTGAGGTCTACGGCTGTATATTGGCGTTCCCTGTGGTTCCTGCGTGTTTTTTGACTGGCAGTCAAGAGGTCGACGGTTCGATCCCGTTCATCTCCACCATATAAACGATTACAGGCCAGTGGTTTGCAAAAGCAGACC
>JAHIZV010000042.1 GCA_018814445.1 Verrucomicrobiota bacterium
CGACAAAGAGCGGTTCGGAGGATTCCAGATTCACTATCGCCTGCGCGACTGGCTCATCAGCCGCCAGCGCTATTGGGGCGCACCGATCCCGATGATCTACTGTGAAGACTGCGGGCTGGTTCCCGTGTCCGAAAACGATCTGCCCGTGCTTCTCCCGGACGACGTCGAATTCAAACCCACCGGCGAATCGCCCCTGCGGGCCCACGACGGGTTCATGAACGTGACGTGCCCCCGCTGCGGAAGCCCGGCGAAACGGGAAAGCGACACGATGGACACGTTTGTCGATTCGAGCTGGTACTTCCTGCGGTATCTGAACGCCAGGGACGATACTCGCGCGGTGGATACGGAAGCCTGCGACAAGTGGCTGCCGGTCGACCAGTACATCGGCGGCATCGAGCACGCCATCCTGCACCTGATGTATGCCCGCTTCTTCACCAAGGCTCTGTGCGACATGGATCTGATTCATTTCGATGAGCCGTTCGGAAACCTGTTCACACAGGGAATGATCTGCAAGCGCAGTGAAACGGACGGTCAGCTCTACAAGATGTCCAAGTCGAAGGGTAACGTGGTAAGCCCCGACGAACTCATTCGCGAATACGGCGCCGACACCATTCGTCTCTATACCCTATTTATAGGACCGCCCGAGAAGGACGCTGAATGGAACGATCAGGGCACCGAAGGCGCGTTCCGCTTTCTTCGCCGGCTCTGGAGGAAAGTGTACCTGCATCTCGACTTGCTCAAAACATCACGGGGACTGACGCCTGACATCGACGGAATGGGAGAGGGAGAACGAGACCTCTTCAGAAAAGTCCATGAGTCGATTCAGAAAATCACGCATGACCTGGAAGGCGCCTTCCACTTCAACACCGCCATCGCCCAGATCATGGAACTCATGAACGCGATTGACGGCGTGAAGATAGACGAAGCGAGTTCCGAACAAGCGCGGGCGGTCTTTTGCGAGGCGGTCGAATCCGTCATTCTTCTTATCTCTCCTTTCGCGCCGCACATCGCCGAGGAGTTGTGGGCCGAACTCGGACATGGCGAGAGCATCCTCAAGGCGTCATGGCCGAAGGTGAACAAGGCTGCCCTGAAGAAGGAACAGGTCGAGATCGTTCTTCAGGTCAACGGGAAAGTCCGCGGCCGCATCATGGTCAGCGCCCAGACCGACAACGAAGCGATCGAGAAGGAAGCTCTCGCGAATCCACAGGTTCAGAAATGGACCGAGGGAAAGACAGTTCGGAAAGTCATCGTCGTTCCCGGCCGCCTCGTGAACATCGCGGTGTCATAGCGGATGCCGGCTGGAGTTGGGGTCATTGCGAACTGCTTACTCCGCCGCCTTCTGCCAGGTTGAAAGTGAAGCAATCCAGTCTCGCGACACGTCGGATCGCTTCGCCTTCTTTGTGTCTGCTGAATCCGGACGAGTCAGCTCGCGAAGACGGTTCCCCTCCCACGATCATAAATCTGACATCCGGTATCCGGACTGAAAAAGATGAATGCCGGGAACGCGCTCGCGCTCCCGGCATTCACAATCAAAGGAGGCTGTTACTCCTGGACACTGCGCACGCTTGTCGCGCAGGGACCTTTGCGGCCTTCGCCGATTTCATATTCTACGGCTTCCCCCTCCTGGAGGGCGTAGCCCTGGACTTCTGAGTGGTGGACGAAAAGGTCTTCCCCCGTCTCCTGCTCGATAAACCCGTACCCCTTATCACTATTGAACCATTTCACTTTGCCGCGCGGCATACTCACCTCACTGTTCCAACTCTTCTGCGATACGCCGGAACCACAGTGTCCCGGAGACTTGGCTGAAGGTACAGGCAGTCTTCAGGAAAGACAAGGCTTACGAAAGGCATGATTCAGCAGAATTAGAGCCGGCAGAAAGCCCGGGGCAGGACTTCCAGGCCGTCAACTCGCCGGTGGCCATGCGTTAGCAGGTCTTGGTTGCGCAGTTGCAGAATGATGTCATGCACTGCGGAAGGAGAGAGATATGCGTGGTAAATCCGGTTTTACAGGCGCTGCACTGTCGCTTCTGCTCTGATGTCGCCGGAATCGTACAACCGCAAAGTGGGCCTCGCCCTCTTCTGCCCGATAACTACCAAGGCAAAAGGCTACCCATTTGAAGTCAGCATCCCTGATGGACTGAAAACGTCAGGCGTTGTCCTGTCTGACCAGGTGAAGAGCCTGGACTGGAGAACCCGGAAGGCCTCTCTCATCTGCAGACTCCCCAAGCCAACCGTCAACGAAGTACTCGGTAAAGTCGGAGCCCTGCTCCAAGTGTAGCCGGGCAGGTTCCGCCCACGACCGCCCGCCGGAGGGAAACGCGCTGGAAGTCGCGAAAGGCTTGATATGAGGACCAAATGAGTCCATTGACCGGAATGCCGCTGACTTAAGGCCACTTTCGGATGCACCCATTTCTCCCTGACAACATTACTTCAATACTTTATCTCTGGACCCCGAGGGCGTCGGTGTAAACATCCTGAACAAACTTGATGAAGCCACGAATGGAAAGACGCTCACGCTGACCGTAAGAAAACCGACGATCGAACGCGCACTCAACCTGCTCTCCGCAACGGCCGCTTTGTATATTCAGTATCAGCCGAGCATAATCATAGTGCAGAAATCAGAGCGCGTTGTGGAGTAGACATCCACTGGCTTTCATCCGCGCCTGCCACGGCGACGCTTTGCGAAAACGGGTGAATTCGCGGGTTTCCGAAAAGAACAGAGAGAAGGATAACCGTGCCCTGCCATCTCTGTCCTCTGCCTTCTGTCTTCCACGAAATCTACTTCTTAGGCTTCTCCCGCGTCTGCTGGATGATGGCGGCGCCGCCCATTTCGCCCATGTTCGCCTTCTCAAGATCGGTCCAGAGCGTGCCCTCTCCGGCATGGAGAATGTTGATCTTTACGTCCTCGTTCAACGCGCTCGCGAATTCCCACATGCTGTAGGCAACCGGATCGCCGAACGCAGTCGCCTTCAACTGCAGGCCCGCCGCCTTTTCACCCTCGACCATTTTGATGGCGTCGGCGTCGGCCCTGGACCGAATGCGCACGGTGTCGGCTTCTATCTTGCGGGTCTCTTTCTGGATCTCGGCGACCCTCTTGATGGCTTCCGCCGCAATGGTGGCCACCTGCTTCTCCTGGTCCGCCCCGATCTCAGCCTTGATCTTTTTAGTCTCTTCCGCGACCTGCTCGCGACGCTGATCAATCAGCGTGATCTCGGTATTGAGCTCGGCAAGTTTCTTCGCCGTGTTCTGCCTTTCCTTGTTCGTGAGGTCCTGTTCGACCGCGATACTCGCCTGCTGAATAGGATCCAGGATCTGCATCGGCACTTCAACGTGTCGAATCAACGCGTTGTGAATGATGATGTTTTTTGACCCGAGCGTCTTCTGCAGCGCCTTGGTCAGGTCGTTCTGGAACTTCTCACGGCCTTCTCCGACGATGAAGTCCTTCGCCCGATACTCGGAACCTTTGTTCCGCGAGATCGACGTGATCTGCGGCATGATAATCTTATCGACCACGGCGGGAAGATCGCCGTACTTGCGGAAGATCCAGGCGATCTGGTCCGGCTCCAGTTCGAATTCCACGGTCATATCGAGCCGGATATTGAAACCGTCACGCGACGGAAACTCGACGAACTGTGAGAGCCCCATCGCGGCCATGGAATTTCCCTGCAGATATTCCTTCTTGATGCGTTCGAGATCGGCCTTTTCCTGACTCTCCGCCGTCCGGCCTTCGTAGGCTTTGTCCGGACCGCGTTGTATGGGCTGGTCAGCACTTCGGCTGGAGAACAGGTCGGCGCTTTTCTTAAGGTAATCGAAACGCTTCATCTTCTGTTCCCGCAGCACGTTCTGCTGAAGTTCCTGCATGGGCGCGTTCTGCGTGACCATCTGCCCTTTGGTAATGACCTCGCCGCCGTCTTTGCCGAGCAGGGAGACCTGGTTCACGCCGATCTCAACAACGTCCGCCTTGAACTCGCGTGGATTCAGGAAGTACAGACCCGGCTGAAGAATATCTTTCCGGACTCCCTTCTGATTCGGACCCGCGAAGTCGCCCTCCGGAGCGCTGTTCCCCGATAGAGATGTGATCACCCCGGCGTAGCCGATCGGAATACTGATGGCATCCACAATGTCGATCCGGTAGCCGTACGGATTGATCCGGTATTTGCCCGGGCTCAGCACCTTCCGCCAGATGCCCTTCTCCCCTTCACCCGCAAGAAACTCTCCCTGCGGCAGTTCCTGACCGACCTTGGATGTGACGATTCCGACTTTCCCCGGCGGGATCAATGTCATCGGCACGATCTCGTGATCGTAGAGAATGGGATTGTAGAAGTGACGCCCCTCACCGAGCACACTTTCACGGATACCCTTCTGACCCTCGTTCGCCAGGATCTGACCCGGTGGAAGCGGATCGCCAATCTTGGCCGTGAGAATAGCCATGTAACCGGGCTCGACATAGAAGCGTTCAAAGCCCCAATGCCAGAAGAGATAACCGAGGACTATAACGAGTACCGTTGTAGAGATGAGTTTCGCCAATTTCATTGGGCCACCTCCTTCGCCTTGGGTAAGAAGGGAGTGAAGATTTGACCCAATCCTCCCACACCATCGCTCGTGAGCAGCGTATCGATGCGCGGACCCACTTTCTCGTAGAGCCGGAAACGCGCAAGCGTCATGCCCGACTGGAATGCCTTGACCTGATCGGAGAGCACGCCGGCTTCAGCAATGTTCCTGACGCGAATGGCATCGCGCTGACCTTCGGCCTGGTTAATCACCGCCTGCGCCTCGAAGGTGGCCGCATCAAAGCGCACTTTGGCGACGTCCAGGTCTTTCTCGGCCGCAATGATTCTCACGGCCTGGCCCTTCTCCGCGTCGATGACCGCCTTGATGCGCGCGGTGTCCGCCTCGACTTTCTCCTTGTTCTGAATCGCAAGCATTTCCTGCTTCACCAGCTCGGCTTTCGATTTTGCCTGCTGGATCTGCTGGTTGTACTTGTTTGCGTCCTGTACGGCGACCTCGCGGTCCCGGTTGATGCTGGCGATCTCGTCCGGCGGAAGAATCTTGCGAATCAGCACCGATTTGACGTCGACGCCCCAGTCCGTGCAGCGTTCGCGCAAATGCGTTTCAAGCGTATCCTGAAAGCGCTGGCGTGTTTCGCCGACGATGAAGTCGATCGCCGGGTACTTACTGCCTTCGATCCGGCTGAACCCGCGCGTGCGCGGAAGAATAACCTTCTTCACGATGTCGTCCATGTCGCCTACGCGGTGCGTCAGCAGCGAGGAGTCTTCGCGCTTAATGGCGAATTCAATCGTGCCCTCCACCGTCACGGTGAAACCGTCGAGCGTCAGAAAACTGATCACGTCATTGCCGCTCATTTCAAATCGCTGGCTCTGCAGGTTCACTTCGACCACGTTCATGATGTACGGATTGATGTAGTAGGTTCCCGGATCGAGCACCTTCGCCACGACGCCCTTCTTCCCGTCGTCGACCAGAAACGTGTTCACATGATCGGGAGCAGGATCCGTATTCAGCACATCCTCCCCAACCTGCATCGTGATGACCCCGACGTGACCCGGTCGAATGTTGATCGCGTCGAACTGTTCAACATGATAAGCGTACTGGTTAATGCGGTACTTACCCGGACGGAGCACCTCCTCGACAATACCTTTGGTGTCTTCTCCCGCGATGATCTGGCCCTGTGGAAGGTTCTTGCCGAACAGGCGCGTCTTGATCCCCAGCTTGCCGGCCGGGATATCCGTGATCCGCTCGATCTCCCAGTCCCATGTGTAAGGATTGCGGAAGTACCGCCCTTCAGGAAGAACCTCAAGCTGTACACCTTTCTGCCCTTCCTCCGTCGCGATAATTTGACCGGATGGAAGATCCGCGCCTGTCTTGCGGGTCAGGATTGCGATCTCGTTGGCCTCCGGCTCGATCCTGCATCCGAACCAGATGAAGATCGGAACGAACGCGATCATCAGGAAAATGATATACCCCGTGAGAGCGCCTCGCTCGACCTTAGGCAGCCTGCGGCGCGGACGTCTGATCGGCGGAGGTGCGGTAGTCTGATCATTCATTGATTCACCATCCCTTGCTTAGCTGACTTCTTCATTCTTACTGTTCACAAAACGTGCGAAAGCCCCGATGATCGTCGCAACGGGGATAAACTCGGTGCGCGGTATCGTGCAATAGACCCCGGCGGCGACAGCCCAGAGCAGGCGTTGATAAACCGGGAGGCGGTAGACTGAGCACATCCAGTAGGCCGCCGTGCCGCCGATTAGAAGACCGAGCATGATGCCCGCCTGGCCGAAGGTGACGAAATCGATCACGTCAATAATGATGCCCGCGGCTACCGGACCAAGCGACAACTCCATGCGGCGAAACGCGGAAGGAGGCTGAGGACGCTCTTCTTCAGGCGGCAGAATCTCCGGTTCGACAACTTCGCGGTCCATTCTCTCTTCCCTCTCCTCTTGGAAAGGTTACTTATAGCAGAGCAGGACCGCGGGATACAAGATTCACAATGTCAAACGTTCATCCTGTACTGGTCCCTTCGGTCCCTTCAGTCACTTACGTCCCTGAACTCTGGATCACAGCAGGAATATATGCTATTAGGGCAATTCATCCAACGGAGAAGACCATGATCAAAGGAAGCTGTCACTGCGGAGCCGTCCGGTACGAAAGCGCGGGGAAGATTCTCCGGTTTGTGAACTGTCACTGCGACGACTGCCGGAAGATATCGGCCGCCGCCTGCAGCCCTGTGGTTGCCGTCACTTCAAAAGGCTTCGCCGTTACGCAGGGAGAAGACCGACTGGTCGCCTATGAGTCATCTCCAGGCAAGTTCCGCAACTTCTGCGGGAACTGCGGTTCACACCTTTTCGCCCGTGTCGCCGCGCAACCGAAGTTGATCCTGATCCGGGCAGGCACGCTGGACGACGATCCCGGCATCAAACCGCAGGCGCACATCTGGGTGAGCGCGAAAGTCGCCTGGCACGACATCTGCGACGACCTCCCGCAGTACGCTGAATGGCTGCCTCAGTAGAAGAAAAACCCACGAGCCCGGATCCGCGGAAAGTGATTCTGCGGACTGGGCGCCATAGGAGTCAGGCGCCAATGGCGGGATCGGCCAGGTCGGTTCGTTCCAGGGCTTCGTGAATGAGCATGTTTGCGGGTGCCGCGCTCCAGAGCTGGATGGGCGTGGATATCCCCATGGCTTTCGCCCGCCAGCCGCCTTCTCCCTTATTCGCAGGAGAGAACTTAAACATCTCTGAGGTGGCGAGAGGTCCTAACTTTTCTATCGATGATTTCAACCCCTTCAAGATCTCTCTGAACAACGCGATATCGTCCGGTGTGGCCCCGTTTCTGAGATTCCCTTCTTCATCTATTCCCTTCATCACTTGATCGTAGATTCCGCTGATCAATGCAAACATGACCCATGGCCAGGCTCCTCTCCCGTGATACTCATCGGGACCGAACTTGACCCACACATTCTTCGTATTGTCTTTGAATGCATCGTCATCCCGCGGGGCGTACACGGCATTGGTTACGGCCATCCCAATATCATCCTGCAGGAAACCAAGACCGAATGGATAGGAGAGAACGAACGGTTGGACTATCTCTCTGACCTGGTCGATGGTCGGATTTCCGAACAGAAGGAGATACACATCATCGCTGTGCATAAGCGGAAGCGGTCTGCCGTCTGAATCGAGGAACAACGCCGTGAACTCGACACCATCTTTCACGGTATCGGGCATACGATTCTCATGAAGAAATTCGGAAACCGTGACCCCGCCTTCCTCGCATCTGAGCAGCGTGTCCCGTTCCCTCACGCCCCTCTCCCGATCCCGCCCGAACACATCTCCGTTAAACAGTCCTTCCAGATACCTCTCAAGATCCTGACGCATGTCATTCGCACTGCGCCGAACAAGGTAATGCTCTCGGATCAAGTCCCGGTCCCACGACTCTCTGGCGGCACGGAAAGTACCGGGTTCTTCAAGATATTCAGAAACGACATCAAGAGAATGCTTCTTCGATAAATCAATCAGATCCTGCCGACAGACCGTTGCACTGATCCTCTCTATCGTTTCCTGCATGGCCGCGATAGCCATGGGGAGCAGGTTGACATTGATATCCTCGGCTCTGAAGTGCCAGGGAAGATTGTACGTGTCGCGCCAATTGGCGGCGCCGGCAATGGAATGCACCAGTGTTCGAGAAGTTTTCCTGAACTCGTCCCGGCGTGCCTCGATAATCTGCCGCGGGCCCAAGGCAGGATATTTCGCCCGCAGATTCTTCCATGCTTCGACATAGGGTGACGCGGCCCTCAAGATGTAATTCCAATTCCTCAAGAGCGTCACAAGATTCGATTCCGTTCGGCCCAGCACACTGTGATCCTCCTTCAACCACCCCACAAATGTGCTGTCGTCCAGTTCTTCGAACCAGTGAGATGCCGCGGATGGAAACATGAAGGTTTGGTCCAGCACGTCGAGGAAGGGACGTTCAGGAACGCTGCCATCCAGAATGCTCTCCATGATCCGTCTGGCGCCGTCTATGTTGCGCCGGTCATACTCGCGGAAGAATCTCTCGATGGCATCCGCAACTGTCCGATCGTACATCCATTCGTCGGTGACGTTGACGATACCGTCTTCCGACATCTCGTTAACCACGCTCTGGATGCCGGTCTGTTTCGCCCGATGCGACAGGACATGCCACATGACGCGAAGCGCGATCAGCGTGTCGCGTCCAAAATAGGACAGGAAGTTCCAGGAACCGGCAAGGTATTTCTCCATGAAGGAAAGGAATTCAAAGTTGCGAACCGCCTCTGCGAAATGCTCATCCTCCCTGAAGAGATTCCGGCCTCTATCGTTCACCAGATCGTCAAAAGACATCGGCGTGAGCAGTTCAAAATCGGTCGAGACGCGGATCGTCAATCGCAGAGGTTCATTGGCAGAGGGGGTCTTCCGCGAAATGTGTATGCTGTCACCGGACTCCCGGATCTTCAATGCGTCCCCGCCGACGAACTCCATTTGATAGTGATGTTTTCCATCCAAAGCTCTTCTGGTGAACGTGATCCTGCCCTGTTGAGCGTCGATGATGGGACCGATGGTTTGCCCGCGATCGGACAGATCGCTCAAGGACATGCCCAGCCAAGATTCGATATCCTTGATCCCCCCGGATGCGATGAGGTCCCTTAGTTTGCTTTCGTTCTTGCTTTCGGAGTCAACGCCAAACCGTGCCATCAGCGTGTGATGCATGAGAATCGACGAAACGGGAATGGAAATCTCCTCCCTCTTCGTGACAAGGGAGAACAGGACGCCATTCTGTCCGGCCTCTTCCGCGAAGGTGACTATGTCATCTTCAACAGCCCACCCCGCCGACTGTGCAGTCTCGAAGCACAACGCCGCTTTTCCCGCAGGCATGGCTACCACCACACGACGCAGGCCTTCTCCGACAGGAATCTGAATATGAGCGGCAACCTTCGTCTCCGCATCCCGCACCAGAACGTTCTCAAAGTCACCCTCCAACTTTCTGATCAGCAACACGTGCATTGTCTTTTCATTCTTCTATTGCGTGAACGGTCGAAATGAGCGGCGCTGGACCCGCCAGGGGCTTATCGTGCGACTTGACTTCATTGTCGGGCGTCCTTCAATTCCCATTCGTGACTCCCATTCGTGACTGACCAGAATGGCGCTGACTTAAGGCCACGACATGCCTTACGGCATTGACTACAAACAATGCGAACTTCATCCATTGTTTGTAGTTAAGCCCGTCAGGGCTGTGCCTTTCTTTGCCTGGCGCATCCGAAAGTGGTCTTAAGTCAGCGGCATTCGTGACTGACCACAGGTTTTCCCTGATCATCAACGACTTATGCAGATCAAATGAGCCGCGGGGCTTCTTAGCGTCTCCTTTTTAGTCCGAAAACCAGCTGTAAGCAACGGATAAGGGCGGTTCCGGCACAATCCGCACGGGTCGATCATGCTCGCCCGCCAGTATCTCAACTTTCATCCTGTTCCGGGTGTTCGACCCGACTTCAATCGTTGAGCAGGCACAAACTGGTGATTCTGAAGCTGCTCACCGGATTTGCTGATCTTCGGGCGGAATGCGGAAGGATGAAAAGCCCCCACACCCCCACGCTCCTCTCAATCACTCCGCCTCGATCGGAGCACTGTCCGGGAGAGATGACTTTCTTCCGGGCATTGCATTCAAACAACCATCCCTGTATAACGCCGCGATCATGATGGAGATGGTTTATTGAAAGCTCTGCGCATAGACCGGTTATGGTTCGCCCTCACGGCACAGGAAAGGCTGATTATCGGCGTGTTTCTGCTGATCGTGCTTATCGGGCTCACGGTGAAATACCTGGTCTTGAAGGAGCGCGAGCCGGATCGGTACGTGCCGGAGCATATAGAAAACATTGAATATCTTTAGAACGGCAACGGGTGGAATCTGTCTGTCAGTATGATAGACTGTTGAGCGTTATGAGAAAACTGAGTTTCCAGGAAGCCTTAGAGCAGATCGTTCAGGAGGACCCTCGTTACGACGAGCAGGCTTATCACTTCCTGAGGGAGGCGCTCGATCATACCGTGAAGCTTCTATCAAAACCCGTCGAAGGCCCGGGCAAGCATGTCTCGGGGGCGGAACTTGTGAACGGCATCCGGCAGTATGCGTTGAAGGAGTTCGGACCGCTGGCCAAAACCGTGCTGAACAGTTGGGGAATCACGGAGACGGGCGACTGGGGAGATATTGTTTTCAACCTGGTGAAGAAGGGCGTCCTGGGCAAAACCGAGGACGACAGGAAGGAAGATTTTCAGGGAGCCTATGACTTTGATGAAGCTTTCGTTAAACCCTTTCTTCCCGTCGGAAAGAAACGGCGGGATTCCGCTGAGAGCAAGAAGTAACGTGCAGAACAAGCCCTTCCACAAGCAGTCCGGAAACACGCTTCTGACCCTCATCATGTTGGCGGTGCTCTCGGCGGCTTCGACGGCATCCTCCACGTCCTCCCTCTCCATCCTCGAGAAAGAGTTCTCAAAAGTCGAGCGCTTCACGCTCGACAACGGGATGAAGGTGTTGGTCAAGGAGGACCACAGCGCTCCCGTCGCGGCGGTCCAGATATGGGTCGGCACGGGTGCAATGCATGAGGCGGAGTACCTCGGCGCGGGCCTCTCTCACTACATCGAACACATGATTTTCAAGGGCACCCCGACGCGGACGCCGGGCGATGTGTCGCGTGAGATCAGCGACGTCGGCGGCGACATCAACGCATACACGGCTCACGACCGCACAGTCTTCTACACCACACTCCCCAGCGCGCGGTGGCAGGTCGGGCTGGACGTTCTGGCGGACGCCCTGATGCAGGCTTCATTTCCCGAAGAAGAATGGCAACGCGAGAAGAACGTCATTCTGCGCGAGATGGCCATGGGTAAAGACAGCCCGGACCGGGTCTCAAGCAAGCTTCTGTTCAGAACAGCATACCAGGTGCATCCGCTCAAAGTTCCGGTGATCGGCTACGAAGACATTTTTAAAACGATGAAGCGCGAGGATTTGTTGACGTTCTTCAAACGGAACTACGTGCCGGACAACATGATCACGGTGGTGGTCGGCGACGTGGATACCGCCGAAGTACTTGCCGCGATCAAGGAGGTCTTCGCCGGCTTCAAGCGGCAGGCCCGCCCGCCGGTCGTACTGCCGGAGGAACCGGCACAGCTTTCACCCCGCTTCAGCCGCGAGACCGGCCCCTTCAATCTGTCGCGGCTGGATATCGCCTACCCCACCGTTCGTTTAAGTCATCCTGATACGCCCGCGCTTGACGTGTTGTCCACGATCGTTGGCGACGGCAAGAGCTCCCGCCTCTATCAGAAAATCAAGGAAGAGATGAAGCTCGCCACCGATGTCGGCGCATGGTCGTTCACTCCGAAAGGACCGGGCCTCTTCGGCGTTGATGCGACATTTGAGCCCGGCAAGGAGAAAGAATTGATCGCGGCTCTCACGGACGAGATAGGGAGCTGGGGTTCAAAGGCTATTACGGAGCAGGAACTCGAGAAGGCCAAGCGGATCATTCTCGTTCATGAACTCTCCGAACTCCAAACCGTCCGCGGACAGGCCTACAGTATCGCGTCCGGCGAATACTATGCCGGTGATCCCGCGTTCTCGGTCCGCTATCTTTCGCAGGTCGACGCCCTGACGGTTGACGACATTCAGGACGTCGCCGCACGCTATCTCGACCCCGAAAAACAGACACTGACGATTCTCTCGCCATCGACAGATGACGAACCCGGTAAGGAGAAAGCCGTAGAGGAGGCGGACATTCCCGCCGTGAGCAGAGTGATCCTGTCGAACGGGATTCCGTTGATCGTACGGGAAGATCATCGTCTCCCCTTTGTCTACTTCTGTGCCGCGTTCAAGGGTGGCCTTCTATCAGAAACGGAGGAGCGGAACGGTGTCATGCGCATGATGTCGGATTGTCTCACGCGGGGAACAGCGACACGAAGCAGTTCCGAAATCGCGGAAGCCGCCGAGTCGCTCGGAGGTCAGCTCTCGCCCTTCTCCGGCAACAACAGCTTCGGCCTGCAGGCCCGGTTTCTTTCTGACGATCGCGAGACGTTTATGGATCTGGCCGCGGACTGCCTTCTCAATCCGGCTTTCGCGGAAGACGAAGTGGAGAAGCAGAGGACGCTTCAGATCTCCGCGATCAGACAGTTGCTCGAGAAGCCCTTCTTCGTGGCGGAAGACGCACTGAGAAAACAGCTTTTTCCCCATCATCCCTACCGGTGGTCCGCGCTGGGCACGGAGGAAACGGTGAAAGCAGTTACTCGTCAGGATATTGCCGAGGCCTATAAGACCCATGCGGTCAGCGGCAACCTGGTGCTGGCCATGTTCGGGGACATCTCCGCGCAAGACGCCAGGAAGATTTCGGAGAAGCTTTTTTCAGGATTGCCCGAAGGCGAAGCTCCCGAATACGAGCGGGTGGAATCGACACCGGAACTTCCCGCGCGGATCAAACAGAGGGAGCCCAAGCAGCAGGCGATCTTCCTGATGGGCTTTCCGGGCGTTGACGTGGCGGACCCCCGGGTGGACGCGCTGACGGCCCTCCAGCAGGCCCTGAGCGGCCTTTCGTCGGAACTGGCCATGGAAATCCGCGAGAAGCGCGGGCTCGTTTATTACGTCGGCGCCTTTGACCGGCCCGGACTTGAGCCCGGCTTCGTCAGCCTCTACGCGGGCACCACGGAAGAAGCCGTGCCCGAACTCGAAGAGCTCATGCTCAAAGAGGTCGAACGCCTGACCACGGACGGGCTGACCGGGGTGGAACTGTCGCGGGCACAGGAGCAGATCGTGGGCGCCTTCCAGATGAGTCTGCAGGACAATGGTGGTCTTGCCCAGCAGTGCGCGTTGAATGAGCTTTACGGGCTCGGATACGACTACGTGTTCTCATTAGAGAAACGCATACGGGACCTGACCATAGAGAGCGTCAGGGATGCCGCCGCGTCCATTATGAAACCGGATAGAAGTGTCATCTCCGTCGTTCTGCCGGGCGGAGGATCTGAACAAACCGATAATCAACTCTAATAGACGTAAATGGAGATAAAGCCATGTCAGCCAATGAGAAAACAGGCCATCCTGTAGACCCGCCTTCAGAATTCAGTCAACTGGTCATCATGCTGGCCACATCAGCGATGCAGCAGATGGGACGAATTCCGAATCCCTCTACCGGAAAGGCCGAAGTATCCCTCGAAGGCGCACAGGCGACGATCGACATTCTCGACATGCTTGCGAAGAAGACGCGGGGCAACCTGGATGCCGATGAGGAGCGATTGCTTGGCCAGAGCCTGCACTCGCTGCGCCTCAGCTATGTCGATGTCGTGAATCGCGGCGCCGCCCCCGCGGCGCCCACACCGCCGCCGGCCGCGCCGGAACAAGACACCGCGGCGGAGCCGAACGTCGAAGCAGGCGCTGACAGCAGCGGCAAATCGCCCAAGTTCCACAAGAAGTACGAGTGAACAGACTGGGCTGATCCATGCGAAACTGGCTGGCCGAATTCCTGCGCGACATCCGCGACTTCGCATCTCATTCCAAACGGGTCGTGGCGGGCCAGTCCGGCAAAGAGGGAAGATCCGACGACCACGCCGCATTCCGCTGGGGGATGGTGTCAGCGGTTTTCGGACTCCTGATCGCGCTCGGCCTGGTGGCGTTGTTCCGGCCCACGTACGAAACACCGGATATTCCGACCAGCACCTCCCTTCCCGACTCCATCGACCTCACGCATCCGGTCCGGCCGGAGCCCCGTCGTTTCAAAGCCCGGACGCACATGCCCCAGAAGCGGGAAGGCCTGGCGTCGGGATCCATCGGTTCCTATCCTTTCGTGGCAAAGTTCGATCTTGTGCGCGTGGAGGATCCCCGTGTGTGGTGGGAAAGCGATCATGACACGGATGATGACGATGAGGACGATCACATCATGCACCGCGCAATGGAGGAGCCCTTCCGGCGGCTCGTCGAACTCGTCACGGCTGAAGGCGGCGTTCTCAAGGTGCAGGACGCTTACCGGGGCGCGCGCATCCACGCGTCCCGCTCGCTCCACAAGGAAGGCCGCGCCATTGACCTCACCTGCGACGAACTGGGGCTAGAGAAACTTGCCAGGCTGTGCTGGGCATCCGGCTTCGACTGGGTCTACAACGAGGCGCCCAAACGCGGCGGCGCGCATGTGCATGCTTCTGTCCGGCCCGACTAGGCCAACCCGTGAATTGCAGCTTTCCGCCGCGTCAGTGAGAGGTCATTGGCGGCTTCGCCGCTGTCATTGATCATTCAGGCGGACGAATGTCACATTGTTGACCCACGACAGGTTATCTCGTAGCCTGCCCTATTGAAATGTCGCCCGGAAGCTCGGTATGAAACGTGACTACGAGAAGTTCGCAGGACATGGGACAGCCTATGATCTCTTCTTCCCTGATCGACTGACTCGACTGGAGTACTTCACTCGCACACTTATCATGAACTTCATCGGCTGGCTTTGCTGTCTACCTCTAAAGGGGTTGTATCCCGGTACTGAACTTCCGCCCGGTGAGACTCTATCGTTCCTGATGTTGCTGTATGCTGTCGTTGTCGTCATTGCCAGCGGCTGGATCGGCATCAAGGGACTGATCATCCCTCGCCTCCGCGATGCCGGCATGTCCACGCGGCTCTGGTGGTTGATACTGGTTCCACTCGCCAACATCTACCTTGGACTACTGCTCCTGATCACCGCGTCGGAGACAAAGGCAGGGCGACCTGCATGAAGAATCGCTTCTTTGAACCGAGACTTCGTCTCTCTGGACTCTTCGGAGCCGCTGTATTCGTTGCGGGAGTCGGAACGGTTCTGGGCTTCTTGGGCCGCTTTTACTGGCTATTCGATCTGGCATCCCATTTCCGGGTCCAGTACTGCGCCCTGTTCATGGTCCTGCTTCTCACACTGTGCGTGGCACGAAAATGGCGACTTGCGCTGTTCGCTCTTGCGATGCTTCTGATCAATGTCTTGTGTGTGGCTCCCCTCTTCTTCAACGGGTCTTCCGAGCCGGAGGGGACTCACACGGTCTACAGAGCAATGCTCATCAACGTGAACACGCAGTTCGGCGACAGCAATTCTGTTCGCCGGGAAATTCTGAGAGCTGAGCCGGATCTTCTCGTGCTGGAAGAAATCAATGAAGAATGGATGGCAGAACTCAAGGACGTCCTCACAGATTTTCCGCATAGAAAAATCAGATTAAGAGATGACAACTTCGGAATTGGTTTGTTCGGCCGCCATATGTGGAAGGACGCTGACGTTCTATATGGCGGCGGCGTCCTCTTGCCAAGTATATGTGCCACATACGGGGACGAGTCGGAGTCTTTCGTTCTCATCACGACCCATCCCGTTCCGCCGGGCAGCAGGAGAATGAGCGAGTACCGCAACAAGCAACTGGCATGGCTTGCCGATCTTGTGCGACATTTCAAGGAGCCTGTCATCGTTCTCGGAGACCTGAACGTTTCTCCTTTTTCCCACTACTTCCACAAGCTCCTGAAAGATGGTCGATTGGAGGATTCAGCAGAAGGCAGAGGCTACAAACCAACCTGGCCAAGCTTCATGTGGCCGCTCCTGATTCCCATTGATCATTGTCTCCACACCAAGGGAATCTCAATCCATAGACATGAGATCGGCAACCAGGTCGGCTCTGACCACTATCCTGTGATAATCGACTTCTCCGTCGACCGTGTTCGGGTGGACTGAAAGCAGACCGAAGAAGCTCTCAGTCCTTCTTTCGTGTACTTTCGCCTGTTTCGTGGGGAATCTCGGAATCCGGCATCGGGTATCTGACATCTCTTATCTGGAGATATCCACGTAAACCGGATAATGATCCGAGATATGCTTTCCGTTGCCCCCGGTGGCGCTGACATCTGCTGTGTTCACGCCGCGCTTCAGAGACTTCGGTTCGCCGACTACCCAGGGCTTCTCCTTCAGTTCGGGAGAGACGATGATGCGGTCGAAAGATGCCGGCGGAAATTCCTGCATCGGGTCGCCATGCCGCGTCGGAACGGTGGTCCGCTCGGCAATCGGTACTCCGCGCCACAGATCATACCAATCGGAAACGGGATCGAACGTGGGATCTTCGGCGAAGGAAGGAAGGTCGGGATCCACATTGGTGTCCCCGATCATCATGACCTCCCACTCGGAAGCCGGATACCTCGCCTGGACTCTGCGCGCATCCGCCCGCAGGATTTCCACTGCTCTTCGCCGTTTCTCTTCATTCCTCTCCCGGTCTCCCCAGTTCGATTTCAGGTGAACTGCGTAGACCAGCAGATATTTTTTCTCTTCAAGTGAAATAGCAAAACGGAGCAGACCTCTTGGCGGGCGGCCCGCTCCCTCCATTTCCTGAAAATCTATCTCCTTGAGGCCGGTAAGCGGCAAACGAGACAGTACGGCTATGTTCAGTTTTCTGTCGTCGTGCCTCGGGTGCCCGAACGACGTGATGTAAACGAACGGATAAGGATCATCCAGACTCCGGTTAAGCTGACTGATAGCCTGGGAGCCTTCGATTTCCTCCAGAACAACCACATCGGGACTAATCTCAGCCAGTATTCCCGCCGCCATTCCCGCATGTCTAATCGCGATATCCTCCGTTCTTTCGCGTCCATCTCCATGACCGTCACTGAAATCCTGAATGTTGTAAGTACATATACGCAAAGAGCTTCCAACAGCCTCTTTCGCATCGGAGGTCTCGCTGACCGTTATGGGCGTCTCAAAAACGGGCTTCCCTGCAACCGTCCATTCGACATCATCCGCATGAGCGCTGATCGCAAGTGCGGCTGTGATCGCCAGGACAACTTTCCAATTCATTTGCGGCATACGTTCCGAGATCCTTTCCGGTTGGGTTCAAAGAGAGTCGCATCGAAGAACAGGTCTTCCTCCGTCAGATCATGATGATCATCTGGAAACCCTAGAAAAAACCCCACATTTCAGTCTGCAGTAAGATGTGCAACAGATTGACATTTGTCAACGTAGAGTTATGCTTTGATTGCTGTGCAGTAGTTTCATGCCGGATATAGATAAGGGGGGCTTTTGCCATTCGCCGGGAGTTATCTATAGCGGCGGTACGCAATGGAAATCAGCCGCCGGAGCCGCCCGGCATTTCCATCGCCTTGTGGCAGATTATGGTCCGGAGGGGCCTGTACTGAGGACCCGGAGAAAGAGCGCTCATGGAAGCAGCTAACGAGCTCAACTTCTATATTTGGTTAGGATTTCGGGTTTTCTTTATCTGTCTCCTGTTTGTATTCCTTCTGTCCGGTCTGGACGACCTGTTCCTCGACCTTGTGTACTACGTGCGCATGATTTACAGGAAACTGTTTCTTCGTAACCGCATCAAACCACTTACGGTCGAACAACTTGGATCAGTATCGGAGCAACCGATCGCAATCATGATCCCCGCCTGGGACGAGTCGGCGGTTGTCGGGAAAATGCTCCTTAATACGCTCAACACGATTGACTATAAGAACTACTACTTTTTCGTCGGGACCTACCCCAATGACGAGGCGACGGCACTTGAAGCCGAACGCATACGCGAGATTTATCCTAATATCGAGATCGCCGTAACCCCGGCCGACGGCCCCACAAACAAGGCGGACTGCCTGAACTGGATTTATCAGGGCATACTCGTTTTCGAGAAAGAGAACGATATGCATTTTGAAGTCTTCATGATGCATGATGCGGAAGACATCATTCATCCGATCTCTCTGAAGTACGTGAACTATCTCATCCCTCGCATGGATTTTATCCAGCTCCCCGTCTTCCCCCTCGAAACACCGTGGTACCATTTCGTTGCTGGCGTCTACAAAGACGAGTTCGCCGAGACGCATTCAAAAGATCTCAGGGCCCGCGAAGTCCTCGCCGATGCCATTCCCTCGGCCGGCGTCGGGACCGCGTTGAGCCGCAAAGCGGTCGAGTTCATGGCGGAGAACCGCAAGAACCAGATTTTCGACATTCAGTCTCTGACGGAAGACTACCTGCTGGGCATGCGCCTGCAGGACCTGGACGGCCGGAAGATCTTCCTGCAACAGGCTCTTGAGCGGAAGATCAAGGTGAAATCGCGCTGGACGGGCCGCGAAGTCGAAAAAACGATCAAGGATCCCGTCGCAACAAGGGAACTTTTTCCCGACAGTTTCAAAGCCGCTACCCGTCAGAAGGCAAGGTGGATTCTGGGCATCGCGATTCAAGGATGGGATGCGGGCTGGACGCGGAGCATCGGCACGAACTACTGCCTGTATCGTGACCGCAAATCGATCCTGACGAATCTCATCGTGATGCTCGGCTACTTCGCGGTGCTGTTCTGGACGGCCACGTGGGGCATCAACAAGGCCACAGGTGAAGCGAAGTTTCCACCTCTGATCGAAGCCGACGAGGTCTTTTTCTACTGCATGTGGATTGTGGTTGCCCTTCTCCTGTGGCGTTTCTTCAACCGCGTTCTGTCTACATGGCGCCTGTACGGACCCCTCGATGGCATCATGGCCATTCCTCGCTTCTTCGTCGGGAACGTCGTCAATTTCTTCGCGACCGTTCAGGCCATTCAGCGATACATCTCATCCCGCAGATCCGGCACGGTACCCGAGTGGGGCAAAACGGACCATGCCTGGCCGTCAGAACTTCAGCTTAGAACGTTTCATAAGAAGCTGGGCGACCTTCTGCTTGAAAGGCGGCTGATTTCCGCCGAGCAGTTGATCGCCGCCCTCGACAGGCAAAAGGAGACCGGAGAGAGGCTCGGAGAAATCCTGGTGAAAATGGGATCCCTGTGGGATGAAGATCTTGCGTTCGTTCTCGCTCGCCAGAAGAATCGCGAAGCCGTGGAAATCGATCCGTTCGGCCGCCCGGATCTGCTCGATATCGTCGACCGTGACACCGCGGAGAAATACTCGGTGTTCCCCGTCGACAAAGAAGAGTCCACGCTCATCCTCGCGGCAACGGTCCTGGATCAACCGGATGTTGAAGAAGCCCTCGCAAAACAGACGAGGTACAAGATATCTCTGCGGCTGGCGTCGGAAGTCGACATCGATTACGCGATCCGGCGAGCTTATTCGGAGAAGGCGCATCTGCCCTTCTCTCTCCAGCATCGCCTCGGACAGCGGCTTGTCAGCGAAGGGAAAATTACTGAAGAAGATCTCAAGGAAGCCCTTCGCAGGCAGAAGCGCGCCCACCAGAGACTTGGCGAGATCCTCGTCGAAATGAATCTGATTTCTGAACAGGAACTGAAGGCTCAACTGGAAAAACAATGAACACATACAGACGCGTCAATCAGGGCTGGCCGGGGACGCTGATGGGGCTGATTGCGGCCATGGTCTTCGTTGCCGCGGTACAGGCCGCGGACCGCACGGAGATACCCATTCCGGAGACAAGGGCGAAGCGAAGCTGGACCCAAAGACAGCGCGCCCGCTACTTCCTTCATCCCACCATCGAGAGAGGCCACAAGGCCATCGCGCGCGGCGACTATGAAGAAGCCTGCCGGCTGTTTGAGAAAGTCCTGGAAAAGGATCCCCTTCACAATCACGCGAGAGTATTCCTGATCGAGATCTACAATCTCCAGGGGGAGTACGAAACCGGCATCAAAGTCGCCAACGATCTGCTCCGCGATTATCCGGCCTACTATGATCTCTATCTGTCGAAGGGTTTCATGGAACTTAAACTCGACCGCCTCGGCGACGCGATTCGAAGTCTTGAAATACTCCGCGAGCAGGCTCCGCCCCGGTATCCCAAACTCGACACGGCCCTTGAGAATCTCGCCATCGCCTACTTCAAGGTTGAACGCTATCGACAGGCGATGACGCTTATGGAGGAGTTGGTCGAGCGAGAGGAGACAGTCGAGCGTAGAATCTTCATCGCGGAATGCGCGATTCGCCGCAAGCAGTCGGTCGCCGCGGCATTCAATCTCGAACGCGCGATCGAGCTTTCTGATGTCGAAGAACGCAAAGCCGCCCTTCAGCTCAAACTGGGCTACGTATACTCCCAGCTCCAGCGCTACAGCGATGCGGAGAAAGCCCTGCAGTTGGGTAAAGGCGGCGAAATGACCGAAGAGGAGCGGACGCGAATCGCCACACAGCTTGCTCAGAACTCGTTCGGAGACGGGAATTTCGCAGAAGCCGCCGAGCGGTTTGAATCGCTGCTGAGACAAGGATTCAACGAAGACCTCGCTGCAGGCCGCCTGCAGGCGCTTTCGAAACTGGGGCAGTCCAAACGCTGCATCCAGGAGGCCAATCGCTTCCTGCAACAGGGCGGTATTTCGAAAGCCTTCACGGAGAAGGCCCTCGTCACGATCATGTACGCGCATAAAGATCTCGATGATGACGTGTCGTGTTATGTCACCGCGACCAAACTGCTGAACGAATTCCCCAAAACCGAATATCTCCTCGAAGCCGGAGCCGCGGCGGAAAGAATGAACGAATTCGACGAGGCAATACGCCTGTATCTGACCTCTCTGGAACAGAACTTCGATCCTGTCGTCGGCCTGAACTGTCACTACGCACTGAAGAAGAAAGCCGCCGCGGAAGAAGCAGCGGGCAACGCACAGGAGGCCCGGGCTCTCCGCGAAGAAAGCATCGAACTGCTCGGCTCCTTGAAAGAACTGGCGGAACTTCCCGATGACATCAGCTTCGCCGTAACGTACGAACTCGCCCAGGCATACCGCGCCATAGGCGACTTCGCGTCTTATTCGTCCGTCATGGAGGGCCTGCTCCGAGACGATCCTGATCCGGCTCTCCTGCATGAGTATGCAGTCGAGCTTTATGCCCAGGGACGTTATCCCGAAGCGCTCGAACTGTTCGAAGCGTGTCTTGATAAGGACTTCCCTGACGAGATCAAGTTCGACGCGTGTCTCGCCATGGCAGCGATCCGGCTTTTTCAACAGGAAACCGGAACCGCGCGGCAGTGGCTTGAAAGAGCCGTCGAATACGGTGAAAAGAACGATCGATGGCATCTGGAAATGGCACGCGCCGATTTCCAGGACGGAAACTACGAGGCGTGCATCGAAAGGCTTCTCCCGGAATCCGAAGGGAACGACCTGTTCAACCTCTACATCGGATTCTCTTTCTACAAGCTCAAGATGCCCGGACTCGCGTTGCTTCACCTGAATCGCGTCGCCGAACCCGAGAAACTCGAACCTCTCCAGCGCTACAACTTCTCGGCTAACCGCGCTTATCTGCTCTTCGACCAGGATCAGTACGAAGAGGCGCTGGATGACGTTGAACAGGCCCTCTCATTTCAAAGTTCAGAGGAACTGGAGATTGTGCGGCTGAAAACGCTGGTCCGGCTCGGACGCTACAAGACCGCGGCGGATCTCGGAAAGGAACTTGTTCGCGCCGATGCCAACGATGATCTGCGCGCGGAGATCATCGAACTGCTCCAGGAACATCCTGAACCCAAGTTCAGAGCCGCTATGCTGGAAAAACTGGGGCAACTGGGTTCGCAGGAACAGGCGGATCTTCTTCATCTCATCGGCTTGTGCGAGCTCCGGCTTGGCCACTACGACGATGCGGTGCAGTACCTGACGCTTGCCATCGAACGCGACCCGACGTACTCGGAATCCTACTACCTGCGCGGGCTGGCAAACTTCAAAGCCGAGCGGTACGAAGCGGCCGAAGAGGACTTCCTTGTTCTCTATGATCAGGCGACCCGGTTTCCTCCGACTTTCTGGGGTGATCTGGGACTGCTGGAAGGGGCAAAGAAAGACTACGCGCTCGGAACGGCGGCCCTGGACAAGTCCCTTGAGATTTACATGTACGACATCGATACCGCGGAGGAAACGGGATACCAGTACATGAAGTGGAACAAGAACAACAACGCCAAAGAGGCCTTCGCCTACGCGATAGATCTCTACACCACGGTACTCCCCTATCTTCCGCAGGACGAGGCGGCAGGCTACGACGACGCCCGCCGATCGATGAAGCAGGAATACATGAAACTCGACAAGGTCTTCGGGCTCCAGGGATATATCAGCAAGACCGACTATAACTTCCAGAGCGACCGTGAAGGCGTGGCTGTCGACTCCACGGAAGGAGCCCTCCAGTCCCAGGCGGGAGTCGGCGTACGTTACCGCCCGCCGGATATCGGCTTCAGGAACGAGCGGCAGTTGGATGTTATGGGCCGGGTTCTTGCCAACTTCAAACCTGACTCGTGGGACCTGGACTCAGATTCGTACCAGGGCGCCGTTGGAGCGCAGTACAAGCCCTTCTCATCCCTCAACTACAACACCTCGTTCGAGAGGCTGTTCAAGATCGGCGACAACGCCGAGGAGAACTGGCTGTGGCGCAATATGCTCTCCTTCGAACGCGGTGAGAAACCGCGGCGCGACGAAGAGTGGTGGATGCACAATAAATTCTACGGGGAGGTCAGCTACTACCTCGACAGCCCTGAGCGATGGATCTACTACGTCGACCTGGGTCTGAGTCCGGTATTCCCTGTTAATGACAGAATCCTGCTCAACCTGCCCGAAGTTAAGGGCGTGGGCCGATATCAGTCGGATGATGCAGACGGTGTCGGCACTTACAGTTATGTCGGCCTGGGTCCCAGCCTCCGCATACTCGACAGGGAGAGAGAGTACGCGACAGAGAAATGGTATCTGGATCTGTACGCCCACTATACATGGGGCTGGTTTAACGAAACACCTGAAGGATTTGAGGACAGAAACTTCGACGGCTTAATATTCGGTGTCAACTTCGTGAAATAGAGGAGCATCTCTTGAAACGCGCAATTCAAATAACGTTTGTCCTGCTGGCCTTGACAGGCGCGCAGATCCAGGCAGGAGAAGTATCCGGAACGTTCATCCAGTTGAACCGCAAGGTGGCTCAGAAAAGTGCGGAAGAATGGACGACGGATTTCGAGGATATGAAAGCCGTCGGCCTTGACACGGTAATCGTCCAATGGACGGCCCAGAAGAGTATTCTCTACTTCAGATGGCCGGCCCCCGAGGAAACCATCCCCTTCACGGAACAGTACGATGCCGTGGAGCGGATTCTTGATGCCGCCGAAGCGACTGGTTTCAAGGTGTATCTCGGCTTGCAGAACGACCCCGACTTCTGGCGGCAGATCACTTCCCGCGACCAGGTACTGCGCGATTACTTCCTTGTCCGCGTCGCCCAGAATGAGCGCCTCCAGGCGGGCTTGCTGGCGGCTTTTGGCGGACGGTCGTGCTGGACCGGCTACTATATTACCGAAGAGTTGGACGACCTCTCATGGAGACTGGCGCCGCGAAGGCAAATCGTGAAGCTCTACCTCGACGTGCTGAGCAAACGACTTCGCGCAAACGACGGAAACAGGAATATCTGCGTCAGCAGTTTCTATCGGGCACGAACGGCGCCCGACCTGTTTGCGTCCAACCTCGAAGACATCGTCGAAGGCGCCGATATAGACCACGTCCTGATCCAGGACGGAGTCGGTGTCGGCAATCCGCCGCAGGCGTACGTGCCGATTTACTTCGAGGCACTCAAGAACATGGCCGCAAAAGACAAACCTGATCTTTGGGCCGTCATCGAATCCTTCAAACAGGTTTCCGCCGGCGACGAACCGTTCAAGGCAGAACCTACGGACACCGAAACACTGAAAAGGCAGATCGCCGCGGCTTCGGAGCATTTTGAGCATATGGTGTTTTTCACGTTCCTTGACTATATGTCTCCGTCAGGCGACGAGAAGGCGCGGAAACTGTACGAAATGCTTAACGGCGGCTCCGGAAATCTTTGATGTCCGGTTCCTCAACTGGCTCTTTTTCGAGGAATAGCATATAGTCCGGTCCTGAATTCACTGGGGGACATCCCGCAATTATGACTGAATCAGCGAAAACACCGGTTGTATCCGAGTCTATTCGCGTCCTGGTAGTGGATGACGAAGAAGACGCATGCCGCCTCATGCAGAGGGCTCTCTCGGCTGAGGGCTGGGGCGTGAAGACTGCCGGCGACGGACGGAGGGCTCTTCACCTTCTCCTGCAGGAGCCATTCGAGGTACTCGTCGTTGACCTGCGCATGAAAGAAATGGACGGGTTCACCTTCATTGAGGAAGCCCTGAAGATCTGGCCCTGGCTCGGCGTGATGATCGTCACAGGCTACGCGGATGACGCGTCCGTGGAGCACGCGAAGGAACTGGGCGTCACACGCGTTCTGCAGAAACCGATTTCACTGAATGACTTGAAGCGGAACGTCAGGGAAGAGGCTCAGGAACGCCTTGATCGAGTTGAAATCCCCGCGCAGCAAAGCATCGACCAGGTGCGGTATCAGCTCAGCGTCCTTCGCCAGTTGACCGACTCGGCGATGACGCATGAAACACAGCTTGAAGCCCTGCGCGACATCAGTTCCGGTCTCGGCCGGTTACTCCCCTGCTCTCTCATCGGGGTGTTGAGCCTGGAAGAGGATGAGAGAGTCATGATGTTCTCCGTCGTCGAGTCCGTCTCGGAGGAAATGATCGTCTATCTGCAGAGCGAGATGATTCATCGATACGAATCACTAAGCGGTCTCCCTCTCCCGCGGGAAACGCTCCGTATTCAGGTGGAAGGACGCGAATGCAACCCGGAAGGCCCGAGTGAAGCCGGCAGTCAGTTCACCATTCCCATCGTTCGCGAGGGAGAGGTCCACGGCATACTCACTCTCGCCACCAGTGATCCCAACGCATACTCCCTGTTGGACGTATCGTTTTTCTATCACGCGGCCAATCAGATATCGACCGTGCTGACCGCCCTTCTGAGGATGCGCGAACTCGCGGTCAGAGATCCCCTCACCGGCATCTACAACCGGCGGTATCTCAGGGAAGCCCTCGACAAGACCTGGTCGATCGCTCAGCGCTACGAGCATGACATGGCCGTGCTGATCGTCGATGTGGATCACTTCAAGGAACTCAACGATACGTATGGTCACATCGCCGGCGACATGGTGTTGAAGGAGACGGTGGAGCTTCTTCAGAAAGTCACCCGCTCGTCTGACATCGTCGGCAGGTTCGGCGGTGACGAAATGGTCGTCATTCTCCCCGAAACCACCAACGAAGGCGCCCGCGCTGTCGCCAGCAAGATCGTCGACGCGATCCGCGGCCATGTGTTCTGCGAGGACACCTATCAGTTGAAGGCCACTGTCTCGGCGGGAGCCTGCAGTTCAGACACAGAGCATCTCAATACGGCCGCGGACATTCTCTCCATGGCGGACAGGGCTCTCTACGTGTCGAAAGAAAACGGCCGCGATCGCTTTACTGTCTGGTCACCGGAAGTCGGAGCCGTAAAGGACAAGACAACAGCAACACAGTATATTCCAAAACCCCAGGCCGCGGACATCGAGACAGAGGGCGGTGCATCCATATTGGTGGTGGACGATGACCCCATTATCAGGCAGGTGCTGGAGCGCCTTCTCTCGCTCGACAATCACACGGTTTCCCAGGCCGGCACGATACAGGAGGCGCTCGATATTCTCCTCGAGGATCCTGACAGGTTTCACATCGTGCTCGCTGACTTGAATCTCGGCATGGAAAGCGGGTTCGATCTGTTGGACGATATGAAGTCGCTGGATGAATCTCTGATGCGCATTGTCATCACCGGCAATGCTACGGTCGACAACGCGATCGCCAGCCTCCGGCATGGAGCTTATGACTTCATCGAAAAGCCGATTATCAAGGAACAGCTTGCCGCCGTCATAGACCGGGCCCTGAAGTACCGCCGCCTGATCATCGAGAACAAGCACTACCACCTGTACCTGGAAGACATGGTCAGGCAGAAGAGCGCCGAACTCTCGAAGACACTGAATCAACTGGAAGGCTCGTATGAATACACCCTTGAGGCGCTGGTCGCCATGCTCGACGCCAGGGAATACACAACTGGACAGCACAGTAAGCGCGTGAAGGAACTGACCCTGGTTCTGGGACGCGAGATTAAGCTGTCTGACCAAGAACTTGACACGCTCGGGCGCGGAGCCCTGCTACACGATATCGGCAAGATTGGCATACCCGACTCTATTCTGCTCAAGCCGGGAATTCTCACTTCCGAAGAGCGGGAGATCATGAAGAAGCATTGTGAGATAGGTTACAAGATTCTGCAGTCCAGCCCGCATCTGCAGGACGCCGCGGATATTGTCCTGTCTCACCAGGAGCGTTTCGACGGGTCGGGATATCCCAGGTCCCTGAAAGGGCGCGAGATTCCTCTGGGCGCGCGGATATTCGCAATTGTCGATGTGTATGACGCTATGCGCTCCAAGCGCACCTATAAGCGCTCGCACACCGCCGAGGAAGCGACTGAGGAAATCACGGGCAAGGCGGGCAAGGATTTTGATCCGGAACTCGTCGACTACTTCCTGCGCTGTCAGCCGAAGTTTGAGGCCATGGGAAACTGGGAAGAAGAGAACGCGAAACTTAATTTCTAGGTCTCTTTGGTCCTTTGGCTCTTTTCGCGCAAAGGACTCAAAGGACCAAAGAGACCTGAAGAAGAGGGGCTAACCGGCTTTCACAACAAACAACGGCACCAGCATCTCATCTTCGGACATTCCCCCGTGATTCCCTATCAAATCGGATGGTCCGCTTCCGGCCAGGGCGTGATCGAAACCCCAGCCGTTCCTTGCCAGCAGCACGTAGTCGCCAATTCTGTTGAGAAGCGCGGGATGCTGTTTCCCCGGTCCATAGACGCCGGAGGCAACCAGGTCTTCACGCGCGATACACATGCAGGCCCGATAGAGCTTCTTGCTCACGATATCGAGAAAGGCCCTGACCTTGTAGGGCTTCACGAAACACGAGACATGACGCGCATCGCCGGACGGTATGATGGTCAACGAATCCATGAACCCGGGAATGTCCGACATCCTGACCAGGTTCTCCGCGGGCACGTCAACCAGACCGTGGTCGGCCGTAACAATCAATGTCGTTCCCGTGCCCTCGATTTGTCCCGCGATCCGTCCGAGTACCTTGTCAATCTCGGCAAGATGATTCACCGTCCGGTCGGCAAAACAGCCCGCTTCGTGACATAGCATGTCGTAGTCCGGCCAATACGCAAACGCGAGTCCGGGCTCCGCCTCGTTGGCAAAGCCGACGATCTGCTGCTCGAGCTCAAGCAGAGAAGTGTGTCCCCGCTTCTTCTGCCAGCGTGTGCAGGCGTTCGTGAACTTGCTCTCCAGAAGATGAGAAGGATGCACGAGTACCGTCTTTGCTTTCACGGTCTCGACATAGGATGGAATCTTCAGGTAGGCGCTCAGATCATGGTCTTCCGGAAAAACCGGCATGCCGGTTCTTGTCGTGCCGGGAAGAATCGCCGTCACCACGCCCACGTCCTGCAGATGAACAAACCACCCGGGAATCGCGTGCTCGGCCGGCGTGACGCCCGTACTGAAACATGTCACGGCAGCGGCCGTGGTCGCGGGAAAGACCGTCGAGATGGTCTGATATTCACGCCCGGCGAAAAAAGACTGCCCGCCGCCCGACTCCACAAACTTCTTCAGTTGATGCAATCCGAGCCCGTCAACGCAGAGGTAGACGATTCTTTCGGAGGAAGCGAGGCTTGCGGCCGAGAGCGATCCCAGTTCGGAATGGGGTGATATTCCGCCTTTCGCGTGTATCAACGACGAGAGCAGATTCACTATCGATCCGCCGTTGTAGTCCGGGGCGTAGAATCCTCTGAGAGGTCCTTTCGTTATGATCGGCATGACCGGTACTTTAGGTTTACGCGTCCTGGAGAGGAAGTCTTTTCGGTATTGGCTTTTTGCGATCCTCCCATTAACCTCCATTAACTTCTGTCTAATGCCGTAAGGGGAGTAATGAGTCGTTGTCTCGTAACAGGTTGCGCCGGGTTTATCGGATCCCATCTCTCCGAAGCCCTGCTTAAGAAAGGACATGACGTCGTCGGTCTTGATGCGTTCATCCCCTATTATGATCGGAGCATCAAGGCGCGGAACCTGACCGGACCTCAGTCGAGCACGTCCTTCACATTCCACGAGAAAGACCTGCGCACGGCGGAGCTTCATTCCGTGGTCAAAGACTGCGACGTGATCTTCCACGAGGCCGCAATGCCCGGGCTGGTGAAGAGCTGGAGCGATTTCGATCTCTACTCCACCTGCAACGAACTCGGGACCCTCCGGCTCCTGGAAGCCGCACGCGACGCGAAAGTCTCCCACTTCATTTATATTTCAACATCCAGCGTCTATGGTAAAGAGGCGACCGGCCCGGAAGATACGCCTCTACAGCCCTTTTCTCCGTACGGAATCAGCAAGCTGGCCGCGGAGAACCTCTGCCGGGCCTTCGAAGAAAACTTCGATCTGCCGATAACGGTTCTGCGCTACTTCTCCGTCTATGGTCCCCGCCAGCGTCCTGACATGGCCTACAATATTCTGATCCGGGGCCTGCTCGAAGGCCGGACGTTCACAATGTGCGGCGACGGAGAACAAACCCGGAGCAACACGTTTGTCAGCGATTGCGTGAATGCCACGATCCTTGCCTTCGAGAAGCGTGACGTCTCTCTCGGCGGCACGTTCAATATCGGCGGCGGCCAGGTCGTCTCCCTCAACGAAGTCGTTCAGTTGCTCGAAGATCTCACAGGCAGGAAGGCTCTCATCGAGCGAGCTCCCGCACGGCCCGGCGATCAAAGGCACACATGCGCGAATATCGAGAGAGCGAAGGCCATTCTCGGCTATTCGCCTGCAATCCCGGTCCGCGAAGGCCTGCAGGCCCAGGTCACGTGGCAGAAGAGCATGATGCAGGATGCCTGATTCCGGATTCCGGCATCCGGTACCCGATATCCCCCTATCTTCCCGGCGGCAGATCCACATCAAACCGGTACATGCCGGCATTGTCTGCAGCGGAGTTCGTATAGACGATCCTGTCACCGGTTCCCACGACCTTCGACAATGCTCCTACCACCCCCCATGGTGTTCCCGTCACGAGCTGTGCGGATTCTTCGAGCGTGTAGTAGCGGTTGGAGTAGTAGTCATAGCCGGCGCCCGAGACCGTGAACGTATCGAACTCAACCAGGAGATCACCATTGCTGCCGGCTATATGAATGAGCGCGTTTGTTCCGTCGTCAACTGTTGGATCCGTGCCGAGAACAAACTCGTCTCCATTGGGGAGCCCGTCCATGTCGTAGTCGCCTCCCGGCAGTACTTCAAAGATGTTTGTGGGCACGCCGGGCGCATCGTCCACGATCGTCTGTTCCCAGATGTCAATCAGCCCGTCCCCGTCCAGGTCGTTTGACGCCGTATTACCCGAACCGGGAGTGCCTATGAAGAAACTCCTGCGCCATGAAGATGCAGAACTGTTGTCATCGGCAGCATGCACAAGTTCCAGAGAAGAGCCCTTCGCCGCCGGCCAGGGCGCGGATATGCCGTATGTGACCTGGTCGATCAGATTGCTTCTCAGATCATACAGCCTGATGTTCGCGCCGACATTCGGGAGCGTCAGGTCCGGGATCTCCACAACACGCGTCGCATACTCCGAGTTGGTGAGAAATACGATCGGCCGGTCCCATATCGGCATACCAAGGTATCTGACGATCATCTCCGAGCCGTCACTGAGTTCGGAGAAATCGTTCGTCAACTCCCATTGGCTGTCTGCTATGACGAGATACGAAGTCGGGGGCAGCATGGTTCCGTGGGGAAGGTGGTAAGACTCGCCGCCTGCCTGCAGTTTCCACCAACTCATGTCGATCGTCTGTGTCCACGTATTGTAGAACTCCAGGTATTCCGACCCTTTGTCAGGATCGTACATGATCTCCGTGAGCACTATGTTGGTCGGTTCATAGATATTGGCAATGTTCCAGATGTTGGTGTCTTTGTCGGACCACGAACCATTCATGTAGAAATCTCTGCGCTCATTCACAAAGTTCTTCATGTTCGTGGCCGCGGTATTCAGCCATATGGGCGTCCAGCCGATTTCAAGGTAGGCCGGTGACAGATTCGAGACGAGGTCATCAATAACAGGATAAAGGTAGTTCGTGGTGAACATCGTGTGGCAATAGCGCCAGAGCGTCATCTGGTGCCTGTGCCTGAACGGCAGCGTGTATTCCGATCCCGGCCCTGTTTCCTGATAGAAGAAGGTACGCCCCATCGGTCTGGCGAAGTTCGTATCCCAGATACTTCCATGCGCCGGCGATTCGTAATACGGATGCAGATGAGGGAGATACGTTCCCGTTTCAGTAATCGTCCCGGTGGAAAAACTGAGGTCAACATCCCAGGGGTATTGCGCCCATCGTCCGTCAGAAGCCCGGCGGTGCTGGAACATGTTCCAACTGAAGAATTGATCGCCATCGGCGATCATGGACACAAGCGCCATGGAATGGCGCACGGGTTCGTACCATATATTGGTCCTGACCGCCTCCACCATTGCGGCCCCGGTCGCAGTTTCCATGAGGTAGTTCATGCCCGAGAAATTGTCCAGCGTCTCGTCACCGTCGACCATGTTTCTTCCTGTGTAGCCCGCTCGTGAAATGTAGTCGCCGCTATCCATACCGTGATTGGCAAGGAATCCCCCGGTCGGTCGTTCAAGTTCCTCGGTAATCGTCGCCCCGCCGTCAATCCACAGGCAGACGTGGCGGACGAACGGAGTAGGCAGACCCATAGTCCGCTGAAGGCCGTAGCTGATATGTTCGTTCAGCACCCGACGATAGTTGTCGAGGAGATCGTTCTTCCTGTTGCGGAAGTTAGTGCCGTCCTGGCTCTTTCCGAACCACGAGTCGTAGAGCCGGTCATCAAACATACGCAGGGCCACTCCCGTGCGCGTCCTGCCCACGCCGGTCACATCCCGTCCTCGGTGGCGAACCTGCACATCAGGGAACACCTGGCCTTCCGGACTGATCGCCGTCGCCCTCTGCGCTATCGGGTAGACCACGTCATTGCCGTCGATGAGCAGATGCCAGTTAGGGAGCTTCGTTTGAACGGGATCGGCTTCAACCCAGTAGCCGTAGTCTCGGCTTGAGTCGTCCAGCCGGGGGCTTCTCACTTCGTAGCCATTGGTCGCAGTGGCGGACACATGATAGCGCACAAGCGTCCAGTTCGTGGAGAAAGCGGGCATAGCGACGCTGAAGATGCCGCCGCCCGCGTTGGTCATCGCCAGGCTCACATAGTCGGCATCCGTGAACTCATAGTCGCCGGTCGAAACAGTGCGGTAGCGCAATCTGCATGTCGAGATGGCAGAAGGGTCGTTGAACTCGGCTCTGATCACGTTGGCGGTGCCTGCTCCAATGCGATTGGAATCGTGCCATACATCCGTGATGCCAAGCGGAAGCGCATTCGCGGAAAGATCGTTTGCTGTTCCCGGACTTCCGCGATGCCCCAGGAACACCGCCTGCTCACTGCCGTCGAAGCGAACATGAAGGTTCTCTCCGGCTCCCCGTCTTTGATAAGAGAGACGGACCACATAGTCGCTGCCTGAGTTAATAGAGAAGGAAGATGACACGACTCTATTTGTGTAAGCGTCCCCGTAGTAGAGAACGGGCAGAGAGCCGTTGATGAAATCAAGAATCCGCGTCAGATTTCCGTTAACAGCCAGGGCGGCGCCTCCACCGATTCCGGCACCCGACTCAACGCGCGATTGCGCGTGATTGCTGATCGCGCTCCATCCGGTCATTCCAGCTTCAAAGCCGCCGTTGCTGACGAGATTCGGTCCCGAACCGTTCTTGCGGACAGACACGTCATCCACCCAGCACATGCCTTCAAAGTCGACCCACAGACGGACATCTGCTGATCCGCTGACTGCCTGTTGAGTCCAGACCAGCGTCTGCCAGTTCGTTTCGGCACGAGAGGCCATCCAATTCGCCGAAAGAAGTCCGGAAGACGTTGCCTTCACCCGTTCGATCGAAGGGCCATTCCCGTCCGCTCCAGTCGGCCATGGCGGCTTATCGTCATAATCCACCGCGTCCATGGGAACGCCGTCGGGATTCCTCAGCGTGATTGTTTCACCACCGTTCTTGAGCAGTCCGGGCCAATCCCCGATAACGTTGGTGATTCCGTACAGATTCGTGATCGCGGACGAGGAGGCGCAGATTACGAGATAGCTGGTGGGGCCTACGACCGTACCCGGAGGATTTGTGAATCCGACGCCATCGATAATCCAGCCGGACAGATCCATATTGCTGTACGAAGAATTGTACAACTCGACATATTCGTAGACTTGTTCGTTCGACTGTACGGGATGATACATGATCTCGTTGATGACCACGACGCCAGGCCGCGGCGCACTGTTCGATGCGCCCGTTCCCGTCCGGAACGTCTCGACGTCGGAAGGATTGGTTGTGCCAAACGTCAGGCTCTCAAGCGGGAAGAAATCCCCCGTCCCGTCGGGGTGCCGCCCCAGAGACACCCCGTTTTCAGTTGCCTCGAAAGAGATGAAATCCACCAGCCTCAAATCGTTAGTCGATGTCAGGGGAGCAGTCAGATACGTGTCGTCGCCGAATGAACTGAGCGCGAATGCGGTGTTGTTGCTGTCGAAGAACTGGTTCGTATTGAACTGATACTCATACAATACGCCGTAGGAACCGGCGGAGACCGTGATATTGGTGATGCGGTACTTGCGAGGATAGACAATGGAGTCGCTGAGATACCATCCGGTCAGATCGATTGAGCCGGCACTGAGGTTCTTGAACTCAACAGCGTCCTCCTGCGGATAATCGGTGTGAGCGAGAAGTTCGTTAATGACAATGTCCGCGGCCCAGTACGCATCCGTCTCGCCCGGGGCCCCGTAGAGGCGATCGCTGGAGCACCAGTTCGCCGGATCATCCGGATCTCCGCCGAGATTGGAAAGAACCAGCGAGCTTCCGTTGCCATCCGCACGCTTGGACCATTCTCCCGCGTCACTGTACTTCACGGAAAACAGAGACACATCGTTCGAGTCTGAAAGCTCGACAGTCTCACCCCCGTTGGCCAGCTGCCCGGTGAAGTTCCCCGGAGCCGTTCCCGAAACGACGCCGTATCGACCTGTGAACGCTCCGATGTCGCGTATCACCACAACTCGTTCACCGGCGTTCAACACGTAGGAGTCGGCGAATGCGTATGCGATGCCATCGCTGAAGTAGGCTCCTTTCAGATCGTATGGTGAAGCACCTGCGTTAAGGAGTTCGATAAACTCGAGATCCCCGCCAGCGACAGTATTACTCCCTCCAAGTGGATCAGGAGCATCGGGAGGATTGTACATGATCTCGCTGAAGACGATCGTCTGTGCGCCGGACTGATATCCTGCGCAGAGTGGCAGGAGCAGACATAGAAGCCCCGCAATGCATACGAATATGCACTTCCCCCTTCCGCGCTTTCCGAACGCGTTTGACGAAGCTATACCCAAGTTGATTTCCTGCACGGGCGCCTATTCTCCGCCCGTGTATGTGAATATACACCGTTAGCGCATTTCGTGCAATCCAAGGGGTTTACGGATGACCGCCCTGCGAAACTACCGGACTGATCCACTCAGATCAGTCCCTGTCGCTTCCTGGAGTCCGATCACAGCCTGTTGGCATTCGAAGTTGCAGCGAAGGGACTCGCGCTGTGCTTCGACGAGAGATTTCTCGAGGTCAAAAGTAAGCTCGGGGTCGACTCCTTCCTCACTGCGCACGTCCTTCAGAAGGGACTCCATTTCCTGCGTAATGCCACCCGTCTCTTCGTGAAAGCGATTGAGATCAGCTTGCGCGCGCCTCAACGAGCCGAGTGCGTCGACAACCTGGATGCGTATTTCGCTCCGCAGCCCTTCAAGACGCGCCTCCATCTCCGCGGCCTGCGCGGATCTGACATCCTCCTCACCATCAAACCATGAGAAAACCGGCACCTCAAAGGCGGCCTGCACGAACCACGACTCGTTTCCTTCGTCTCTCTGCTCGTCTGATATTCCGCCTTGAATATGAGCAAACCACGGCCAGCGTCCCCGCTTGATCTCACTCAAGCCGGCTTGCGCGGAGCGCACTTCGGCTTCGGCCGCGGTCAGAAGTTGTCGATTCGCCATCGCCAACGAAATCAACTCCTGTTCATCAAGTTGGTCCGCGTTTACGTCCTGTCGCTGATCCGGCTCAATCAAATTAACGTTGTCCAGCGCCGCCCCGCCCAGCCGATGGCCAAGCTGTGCCCGCATCAGATCCAGTTCGCGGCGGCGTGTATCGCGAGCGGAGGCAGCTTCAAGGTAGTCCAGCCCGGCCGAGAGGCTCTCCCCGGTCGTCGCTTCGCCCGCCGCGCTTTTCTCTTTGAAGAAAGTCTTCCGATCAAGGTTGAGGCGGGCCAGCCTGCTCAGAAGCCCGATGTCTTTTTCGAGATAGGAGATTCGGGCGAACAGGCGCATGACCTCCACTGCGATTCCGCGTTCCGCGACAGCCAATTCGGCCGCGGCAGCGGAAATGGATGCATCCCCGCCGCTCTTGCGAGCGGAGGCGACGAATGGGTTAGGAGGATAGAGACGCAAGGCATACTGATATTGCTCGTACTGTTCTATCATCCTCATACCGCCCGGCAACGAGGTGCGTTCCACTTCCTCATAGTCAAAGCGGAGTTGCGGATCCCTCATTTCCCACGCCGCGCCGCGCTGGGCGCGAGCCACGTCAACGGCGGCATTCCAGCTGCCGAGACGCGGATCTGACTGAAGAGCAATCCGGATTGCGGTTCCCTCATCCAGCTTTGCGGGAATCTCAATCTTCGGGGGTATGGCAGTACTTTCGTAGACCTGCGGCAATGACGGCTCCTGAGCGGCGGGAGCGACACAACCGGCGAGCAGAACAGAGACAAGAAATGAAGACACCCACGACTGCCACATGATAACACGTTCATTCATAAAAGATCAGGGCTACTCCTCAGCAGCAGTTTGATTCTTCTGAGAAACGAGCGGGAATCCGAATCTGCGTTCGGAGCCCAGTATCTGTATGGACACGGCTTCGCCCGGAAGAAAATCCGTTTCCTCGTCCGGAACCAGTATAACCCGGCGGCCGCGCACGACCTGGCCAGGCACGGGGCTGACCCGGCCCGGCAAAGGAAGAATCTCCGGCCCCATCGCCGTGACGGTCGCTGACAGCGGCGGAAGCTTTCTGGTGGGATGCAGGATATCCGCTTTCATTCCGACCGATATGTCGTGGGCCTGGATCTCGGGAAGGAAGCCTATAATCTGGGTCGATCCCTTCACGACAACGGTCACCACACTTTCTCCCGCGGGGATGACCTCGCCTTGCACATGAAGCACGCGCGATATATAGCCGTCGGCACTTGCGCGGAGCATGAAGCTGTCCTTCTTCAACTGAAGCAGCCCGAAACGTTCCGTGGTGTTCGTTCCCCCTTCATCCGGCCGAGAGACAGCGCCGAACCACCGTTTCGCCTCAGCCTGTTGCCTCTGCACGTCCGCGAGTTCACTCTTTAGTTGAG
>JAHIZV010000043.1 GCA_018814445.1 Verrucomicrobiota bacterium
AAAACTGGCCGTTGAAATCGGGACACCTCTACGCCGAGAGATGGGCTACCGAACAATCAAAGACTTTATCCAGAAAAAGGGAGAACTGCTTCTGATAGGTAATTGACAAACCACATGCCCGCCCTTCGTGGTAAACGCAGACTACGACTCGAACTCGCTGAGTGTGACCGTCCGAACTTCAGCGACTTTACTCATCTCTTTATCGTTCGTGATGATGATCGGCGTTCTGGACTGAAGTGCGACGGACGCCTGGAATGCATCCGGAAGGGCTATTCCGTATTTCGCCCGAAGGGATACTGCCATAACGCCGGCGTCACCATCGAGGTCGATGAGCTTTATATTGGCAAGATTGCGCATGGCTCTGCGGTAGGCATCTGCGATGTCAGTTCTTCCCATCGCCAGTGGTTTGACAAGAATCTCGGCAGTCGTGATTGGCGTAATCACGGCGCTGAATACACCGGAGGCCGCCTGGTTCAATACGAACTCGGCCACGGGCCCGTATTCGCGATGATCTTCAAACAGATAGATCAACACGTTTGTGTCCAGGACAACGCCTTCGCCTTTTCTCAGAGCGCGCGGACACTTCACTGCTCTAACTCCCACTCAGCGCGAAGATCCCGCACGTAATCGACGGCACGTTTACCCCGGCCCAACCCGTATCCGATGCCCCTGTAAGATTGAGCTCCGAGCGGGCGAATAATGATGGTGCCATTCTCGATTTCTACCGTCACTTTGTCGTGAGGCTTCAGGCCTATCTTCGCTCTTTCTTCAGCAGGTATCACAACCTGATATCTGGAACCAATCGTTGCTGTGCTCATAGGCGATACCTTTCTATTTCATATGCATATGATGATTATCATATTATTGTCATAGATATCATACAAGGCTGCCGCACATTGAATAATGTCATAGCCGTTTTCTCTGGAGGCCCGCGTCACCCCGGCCGGCGACGGCGTGGAAGCCGTCCCTCCATATGTGAGAGCCCGCCAGATATGTGAGCGCGCAATGACTCCGCTCCAAAGCGGGAACTGGCATCTGACATCCGGCATCCGACACAGCAACTTCCCTATCGCATTGAGGCGTACGCTGTGCTAGTCATAGAGACATCATGATTCCTGATTTACAATCCAGCATACTCTGTGATGACGTTCGCCAGGAGAGGAACGGCAAGTTCATGCTTATCGGTCTTTTCGATGCGATTGGAGCACAGAGTCTTCCTGTGCGCTATCCGCGTCTCTTCATGGTCACTCGATGGTGCAGTGGCGAAGGGCGGTTCATTCAGAAAACGCGTATTCTGAAACCCGATCAGAGCAGTGTTCTCGTTGAGGGAAAAGAGATACCAGTCAAACTCCCCTCACCTGAGGCGACAGCGACAAATGTGGAAGTATTTGTGAATGTGTCATTTGAAGAAGAGGGTACACACTGGATTGAGATCATTCTCGGCGGCGACTTGAAACTGCGCTATCCACTGCGCGTGACGAAGATTAAGCAGAATAAGGCGCCACCAAGCGGCCCCGACATGCCTGAAATACAGCCCTGAAGCCGCGAGATTGGTCGCTGGCGCCGTGCGCGTGGAGATGCACGCAGCGCACAGTTGAACGGATTCGTACTCGCCTTCTTAAACGGATGCACCTAAACGACCCGCTTCATCGCGCTCCGTTGAGGATGATCCGGAGATGGGATGCGCAGAACATTGCATACCCGGCGTGTCATTGTGAACTCGCCACTTCGATGGGATCTTCGACTGTGGATGTGAACTTCATCCCGCGTCTGTCACGGGGCAATCCAGTGTTGATGCACGCTGGATCATTTCGCCGTCGGCAAGGATGAAGCATCTCAACGGACGAGCTCGTGATGACAAAATGTCCTGCAGGCGGAGTGAGGAATCGACGGGCTCGCAGGAACGAGTAAGCAGGTGGAGCAAGTGGGCCGTTTAAGAACAGGTTTAAGTGTGGAGATGCACGCGTCCCCTTACGTCCCCCTTCTTACGTCGATAGACAGGAGCTTCTCGGGTGAACGGATGGCCCCGAATGGCGCTGACTTAAGGCCACGACATGCCTTACGGCATTGACTACAAACAATGCGAACTTCATCAATTGTTCGTAGTTAAGCCCGTCAGGGCTGTGCCTTTCTTTGCCTGGCGCATCCGAAAGTGGTCTTAAGTCAGCG
>JAHIZV010000044.1 GCA_018814445.1 Verrucomicrobiota bacterium
CTGAGCATCTGTCCTCGTTGTAAAGAAGGTCGGATGATCTCTCTGCCCCTGACGTGGCTATCCGGGCCGGAGTCGTCGTACGAGGACAGCTCGTGATGAAGGTGAACTGGCGAAACGATCAGGCCGGCCTCCCGGTTGTCGGAACCGACGACCGGGTATGGGACGGTCTGTGCCCGTCCGCCGATGAATCCGTCGTTGCTGCGGCCTTGGCGCATCGAAGAGGCGTTGACCTCGTTGAATTCGACAGAGCGTCCGCGTCATCGCCCCGTCTGCGGTCTCCGGCGCTCCGATGCGTTGATACTTTCCCCATAGCTCGTACGAAAACCTCTCGAACGAGCTGACCGCGGCTTCGTCCAATTCGTCGTTTGCCGCACCCACTTCGGTCGGGCACCTCCTCAAGCTCACTGCGGCTGCGGCAAACGCCTGTTAATTCTGTAAACTTCGAGGCCTCCGATGCCCTCAGCATACACCGAAACGCTCCGGAGGGCCGTGAGACGGCACGACTGTTCAAGGTGCATCCGGCGACAGTGAGTAGGCTTGTGGCGCGGGAGAGGGCGGGGGCGTGATGGGGCCTGACCGAACATACCTCTGCCCCCTTTAGGCGACCTGCGTTGATATGTACGGCGACGCGCCGTACACTAACCTGGGATACGAGGACAAGGCACAGGAAGACATCATGGGCCAGCCGGCACGCAAAGAACGCTTCGAGATGAGGATCAGCCCCGCGCATAAGGAGCTCATCACCGCCGCCGCCGCCCTCCGCGGCCTAAGCCTCACCGACTTCGCCACCGGGGTTCTGGTGCAGCAGTCGGCGGAGGTCGTCGAGCAATTCGGGAAGACCCAGCTCTCGGCGCGGGACCGTGATCGATTCCTGGAGATGATCGACGAGGACACCCCCAACCAGGCGCTCCGGGAAGCGGCCGAGAGCTTTCTCGCCCATGGCTGACGCCGGAGCCTGGGAGATCGTCAGGCTCGTCAAACAGCACGACCGCACGAGCTTCGACTGCGGCAACGAAGAGCTGAACGAGTACCTGCGGCAGTACGCGAGGGTCAACGACAACAACGGCATCACCCGGACCTTCGTCGCCGCTCAACACCACCCGTGAACAGCTACAAAATACTGCCCGTGTCACAATAGACAAACATGAATCGCGGGATCGCCCCAGTTCAAAGCACGTCAGCCAGTCCGAGGGGCGGCAAATGAAAAGTGAGCTTCCACGCCCACGGGATGGAATGCAGCGTCCCCTCCCGTTCGTTGAAGTGGCTATGATTCAGGATCTTACGTTCCGGCACCTGTTAGTTCCTGCGGTCCTTCTATGCACGCTTGTCGCGTGTAGCGCCTCCTTTGCCACATCTCACTCGGCATCCAAGGAAGGGGCGGAGGCCCCGCAGTTGCAGAACTTCTCAAAGGCGGAAGTAGACTTCATTATCGAGAAGCTTGGTCCATACGTGAAGAGTTTCGACAAGAGCATTGGCATCGACGAGAATAGAGACGCCGGAAAAAATATCCACGTCAAGAGAGGGAAGACAGTCCATATCTGGGGTAATGGAAGGGCCGGGTTTGTCCCAGGAGTCTCCTTCTCGTCAACCTACAGGCGTGAATTCCGCAGAGATTTCGACGGGGATGGTGATATGGAGACGGTCTTTACCGTGCAGGAGAGTGCCGGTGGAACAGCGGCGTGGAATGTCCTGTATAGCCTGGAACAAACGAAACGCGGTACCATGAAGCTTCACCGTCTAAACTCTCTGAGATCTGTCGACGACGAATGCCCATGCCCCTCTCCACTTAGGTGTCCAGACTCTTCAATCCTCAATTTGGAAAGGGTCGAGAAGGGCTCCATCGTAGTCCTAACCGAGTGTTGGAAGATGCGAAGAGAGACCTACGACTACTTCGGGGGGCAGTCGGTGGAGATAGAGGAACACGACCCCGAGTTTGTCCTCGTTGCATACCGCTATAGACAAGGCAAACTCCAACGCAAGTCGGTCCGTGTCATCGAACGTCAGAGCGGGGATTGATCCTTTTCCCTCAGATGCGACCTGCCGATCACATCGAAGCGCTCCATGATGCACCAGTTGTTTCCGACGCGACGGCAACGAGCTTCTCTTCGAGGTGCGGCAATTCAGACGGCAAGAGAGCAATGCCAGCGCCCGTCGTCGCCGCGCGTCCGTCGGGCAGCGTCAGTTGCACGAGCCAGCCGTCGAATCGGGCATCCTCGATGACCGCCGCTGTTTCCTTCAAGAGGTCGACGTTTCGGCGATTGA
>JAHIZV010000045.1 GCA_018814445.1 Verrucomicrobiota bacterium
CCGAAACCCGAAACCCGAAAATGCAGACACCAGCCAACAAATGTTCCCACACCCTCTTCTGGATAACCATCGGCGGGCTCGTCCTGGTGCTGTTTCTCAGTCTGGCTCTGAACATCGGATTGGCGATCGGCCTGATCACTGATGGAAAGGGCGGATCGCTGGGAGCCGCGGCCGTTGACGAGTTTCCTTCACTGACCGAGACCTGGTCTTATGGTGAGGGCGATGTCAAAGTGGCCAGGATTCCTCTTCAGGGCTTTATCGGGCGTGAGGGAGGCGACGGCATTTTCACTCCGCATTTCGACAAGATCGAAATGCTGCTCAGCCAGATTCGTGTCGCGCAGCACGATGACGATATCCGGGCGATCATCCTCGAAGTCGATTCCCCCGGCGGCGTCATCACACCGAGTGACGAGATATATCGCGCTCTGAAGGCGTTTCGCGAGAGTGCTCCGGACCGGAAAGTCGTGGCATTCACGCGTGATCTCGCGGCATCCGGCGCGTACTACGCCGCAGTGGCGGGCGACTGGATCGTGGCGGAGCCTACCGCGATCGTCGGCTCCATCGGCGTCATCATGCAGACGCTGAACTGGAAGGCGCTGAGCGACAAGATCGGCGTGCATGACGTCACAATCAAGTCGCGCGAGAACAAGGATATTCTGAATCCGTTCAGGGAAGTGCAACCTCAGCAGTTGGATATGCTTCAGTCCATGATCGACAAGATGTATCAGCGCTTCCTTGGTATTGTTGCCGAGGAGCGGGGGATAGAAAAAGAAAAGCTCGACCCCATCGCTGACGGCAGCATCTTCGCCGCAGAAGAGGCCCTGAGCCATGGCCTGATTGATCAGATCGGCTACTGGGATGACGCATTGGCCGCGACGGCAAAGCTCCTGGGGGTGGACTCCATACAGGTAGTCCGCTACGAACAGCAATTAAGCTTTTTCGACATGCTGACTCAGCTCAAGGCGAGATTCTCCCTGCCCCGCTTGCAGGACGCGTCTTCACCCCGCCTGATGTATCTTTGGAGGCCGTAGGTCCCCGACCCGGGCGGTGCCGGGAGGCCTTTGTCGCGAACCTTCGTCGTGAACTCTGTCGACAAAGGACTCCCCGCTGTATCCCGTATCGCGTAAGTCGCGTGTCTTCAGTTGACAGAACCCGTGTTCATGCGTACCGTATACAAATGAAGGGATTGTATACATGAAGACAGTGACGGTATCGACCCGGTTGGATGCACGGGAATCAAAGCAGATTGATTCGGCGGCGAAGGATGTCGGATTGGATCGCGCTTCTTTTCTCAAACAGCTCATTCGCCGTGGATTTGCTGACGTTCAATTTGAGAAGGCCTGCGAGGCCTATCGGCGTGGCGATGTCACTCTGTCGCGTGCGGCGGAGATCGCCCGCGTCAGCCTTCATGACATGATCTTACGCATGCCCGAAGCTGACCTGAAGATGAACTATGACGTCCGCGACCTTGAGAGAGATCTGGCTGAGTCATGACGGTTGTGTGTGACGCATCGCCGCTCATCTTTTTGTGCAAGCTAAGGCGACTGGATTTACTTCCGGAAATACTCGGCGGCGAATTGCTCATTCCGGATGATATTGAAAGGGAATTGTTCGCCGCGCCGGTGAATCCCGCTGAAGAAGCCCTTCTGCGACGTTTTCTGAAGAAACACAGTCGAGTCGTCCGTATTCGGCCACGCGGATTCAGGACTTCGGCTCTGAGCAAAGCAGATCGAACCGTTCTGACTCTGGCCGCGCGAGAGAAAGCCGCAGGGATCGTGTCTGACGATCGACTGCTGCGCGATCTCGCCGAGGTCGAGGGGATCAAACCGATCGGCACACTGGGTATTCTGCTGAAGGCATTGCGTGTGGGCATCCTGACGCCTGAAGACGCAAGAGACGCTCTTCATGCCTTGATCGCCGAGCATGGATTCAGAATCAGCATTCAACTCTACGAAGCGGTCTTGTCGACTATCGGAAAGGATTGAAGAGAGCGCTCCACCTCGCTCCATTACAGATTTCTCCAGCCTTCTCCCACCGCTTTCAGAGAGGTTCGCGGAATGTGAAGAGGGGCTATCTGCGGACCTCTGGGCACCTGCAATCGGAAAAGAGGCGTTCTGCTTATACCGATTGCCCGGGGTTCGCGGGAAGGTTTGTATTGTCTGTGATCGGGTTCCCTGTTAGTCACAGGATGCATGCGAGCGTATGCTACTAGTTCATGAAAGGCGGCACGACGCGGGGTGAGATGAAAGAGCCTGACCATGTAGCGCACTATCGAAAATCAGATGGTGCTATACAGTCCGTAGAGGATCATCTACATGAGGTGTCTGCTCTCGCCAAGAGTTTCGCTGACAAAGTCGGACTGGGGCGATTGGGTGAGTTGATGGGCCTCTTGCACGATCTCGGTAAATACAGTCTTGATTTCCAGCTTTACATCCGATCTGCAGTTGGTCTGTTGGCACCTGATAATGGGCAATATGTTGATGCCGGTAAACTACGAGGGAAGATCGATCATTCAACCGCCGGGGCGCAATGGAACTGGTCTGCGTGCGAAACAGAGCGACGGATCGGAAAGCTGGCCGCAGAAATGGTTTCACTCTGTGTAGTATCGCATCATTCCGGCTTGATTGACATGTTTGACATTTCAGGTGAAGGTAGTTTCTTGCTTCGACTAGATAAGAGCCACGCCGCCACTCACTGCACAGAAGCGAGCAAGAGAGCCCATATATCCGTCCGGGAGCGGCTTTCGCAGATCATCGCAGCCGAAGAGCGAAACGAGCAACTCAGGTTGATCATACAGAAGATTCATGGCTTCGCAGACGATCCGGTTC
>JAHIZV010000046.1 GCA_018814445.1 Verrucomicrobiota bacterium
AACAGCCTGCCTGGATGAGCCGATCTTTCCTGTATTCAGCTGACTTTTTCCCTGTCGGTCCAGGCGAGGCCTGGGAGGGTACATGGCACCGACACCGGGCGTTCCGACTGTCGGAGGAACGTCGCCGTTCAAGCGAGTCTCGCGTGAAGTAGTCTGTAGTCTGTTCGCGTGGGGCGGACTTCCGGGGCCGGAAACAAGCGGGCAGGACGCTTCCTGCAAGACGCCGTTGCGGCTTGCCTCCAAACGCGGTGCCCGGAAAACCCGCTTTCGCACACTGTGAACGACGTCAGTTCGCCTGTCCCGGCGCCTTTCGACTTAGGGGGGCTGACATGACTCTGACAGCCGAGTTGCAGGCCGACTGTTTCGCGGCAGAGGGATCAATGTGCATTCTCGCTTTCTCATCGACTGGCGCCGCGTCCGGCGGCCGCCGGCAAGGACGCGTGTGATGCGAACGAGGTCCTGGCAATGAATGTCGCAGAAACGGAATCACACAGCATCTCTGCCCCGCGGGGCCGGCCGTACATGATGCTCGCACTCACGGTCTGCTGCGGTCTTGTGCTGTCCGTTTCGGCGTGCGCCTATCTTCGGCACCGGGAGAGCCAGAAGGCTCAGTCAGAGTTCTCGCACGCCGCGGAGCACAGGGTCGCCTTATTAGGATTGCAGATCGCGACCAACCTGAATGAACTCGAATCACTGGCCGCGTTCTTCGCAGGCTCCCAGAAGGTGGAGCGGACCGAGTTTCGGGCATTTGTTGAACCCTTCTTATCGCACGGCCCGCCGGTTCGTTGTTTGGAGTGGATACCGCGCGTGCCTCATTCTCTGCGGATGGAGTACGAAGAGGCCGTGCGGCAAGAGGGTTTCCCCGAGTTCCAGATGACCGAGAGGAAGAAGTCAGGCCGCAGGGTCAAGGCCACCCGGCGCGAGGAGTATTTTCCCGTTCATTACGTGGAACCGTATGAAGGCAACGAGTCAGCCCTGGGGTATGACTTGAGCTCGAACGCCACTCGCCTTCAAGCCCTGCACAAGGCTCGCGACACTGGAGCCCCCGTCGCTACGGCCGGGATTACGCTGGTGCAGGAAACCGGAGATCAGATTGGCTTTCTCGTGGCTGTGCCGGTGTACCGAAAGAACGCGTCGACGGATTACGTTGAAGACCGGCGTAGAAACCTCGAGGGCTTTGCTCTGGGGGTCTTTCGCGTAGGAGATCTGGTGGATCGCACTTTGTCGTATGTGGATCCCGAGGGCATTGATATTCACATCTTCGACAACCTGTGCCTGGCCGGGCAGCGGCTTCTTCACTTCCACTCGTCACGGACGCGCTCATCGCTGGCCAAACCCATGACCGAAGAGGCCGCTCTCCGAACAGGGCTGCATGCCGCGCTGACGCTCGATCTCGTCGGGCGGGAGTGGTTGGTCATCTGCACGCCGACGCGCGATCGCAGCGTAGCGGGGAAAACGTGGCAGCCCTGGGTCATCCTAACTTGTGGGCTCGTTCTCACGGGTCTGCTGGCAGGATACATCCGCAACAGTTCAGCTCGAACGACAAACGTCGCTGCCGCCAACGCACGCCTCAGGAAGGAAGTCGATGATCGAAGGCGAACGGAGGAGAAACTGTCGCGCATTCAGATGGCGGTCGACGATGCCACGGACGCCATCTTGATTGTGGACAACGGTGGCAAGGTCAGCTACACGAACGTGGCCTTCGCCGACATGTTCGCGCACACACTGGACACGATCAATCAGGACGGGTGGGAGTCCATCTACGTGGACTCAACCATCACGAAGGAGATCATGCACGCCATTATGTGCATGGACAATTGGACGGGCGAGATTGAGATGGTCTCGAGGCGTGGATCGCGATTCATGGCAGCCGTCCGGGCCACACCCATCTCGGGTGTTTCAGCGTCAAGCATAGGCATCATGCTTTTCATCGACGACATATCGGCGCGCAGGGAGGCGGAAATCCAATTGCGCGTTGCGCACGCGGAGATCAAACACGTATTCTCGTCGATCTCATCGGCGCTGATCGCTGTGGATGATGACGATAGGATCAGACACTGGAACAAGGCCGCTGAGAGGATGTTCGGCATCCCGACGACGAAAGCCGTCGGAAGGAACTACCGTGAGTGCGGGATTCAGTGGGACTGGCCGGTCATTCTCAAGGGTGTGGAC
>JAHIZV010000047.1 GCA_018814445.1 Verrucomicrobiota bacterium
CGACGGAATGCCGGATGGTTGGGAAATTACCAACGGTCTCAATCCAATAGTTGACGATGCGTCAGGCAATGCGGATGGTGACCTGGCCACAAATCTTGAGGAGTACATCGCAGGACTCGATCCGCAAACGAACAACAATGGCGATGACAGCGACAGTGACAATGTCAGCGACGCGCAGGAAGCGCAGGACGGCACGAATCCATTTAGGGCTGACACCGATGGTGACGGCATTAATGATGATGTTGATGCCAATCCTCTTGTGCCGGATGGTTTCAATGATCCCGACGGTCCAGTAATTGATCTGTGGTGGTCTCCTTACGTAGTCAGTTCATAGTCGAAACGAGAATGCTTATGCAGAAGTTCACAGCTCACCCCATCGGTCGCATAAAACTGGGAGCAGTCCGAAAATCAACACTGTTTCTGACTACTCTGGGTGTGGCGACAGCCGCTCTTTTCTTAACACACAGCATGAGCTGGGCGCACAATCCGGGCGACTCGCTCGGTGGTGGATGCGGCAACAGCAAGTGCTGCAAGAAGAAAAGCGGAGGCGGCGGCGGAGGTGGCGGCGGAGGCGGAGGAGGCGACGGTTCCGGGCTCTCGACGATTCGCCTTGCCGGCAGTACAGGTGGAGGCTGTCCAAGCTGCGGAACACCCCAGCCGGACTGTTCGACCGATGGACGGATCTCTATTGAAGATACTCCTTTATGGTATGAACCGGCCCTTGGTCCGAGTTTTTCCCTGGACATGGAGTATGCGGTTATTTTTCGGAGGGAGCCCCGGATAGACACGGGGCAGAATTGGGCGATGTCATATGTCTCTCTCGATCTCGAGAAGCAAGGCGATGGCTCCTTCTGGTTCTATTATGGGCAAGGGCTGGCCCATCGCTTTGTGGACAATGGGGGGGCGTGGCAAGAGACGGAGGCAAGCAACAATGGTTCGCGCGGTTCTCCTACTGCCGGACGGCATTTTTGGACCACGGGGTCGCCGAACCACGACACGGCGATATTCTCCAATGAGGATGGCATTCATTATGCCTTTGAGAAGACCAACGGTGTATACAGACTGGCTTGGGTCGGGGATCAGTATGGTGAACGCCACATGTTCTACAGTACGAACGGCAATCCCAAGTCATTCGACTATGTCATCACCGCTGATGACCGCAAGTTCACCTTCGAATACTACGAAGGCTTCACGCAAGCGCCACAGACGGCCATCAACGGCAAGCTGAAGCGTGTTGCCGGGCCTTACCGTCTCGATGGCGGCAGTGTTGCCGGTGTCACCAGGGACATATCGCTGGAATATGAAGCCCCGGAGAACAACGTTGCGCTATTGACTGCCGTGACGGATATGGCTGGTCGGAGGTTCGAATACGAATACATCAAAACGCGGAAGTACTTCCACGACAACAACGACCGCTACATGCTTCACAAGGTGACGGGGCCGGATGGCGAAACCACCACAGTCAAATACGAGAACAATGGCCAGGAGACGAGCGGTGCGGTCTTCGACGTTAAGATCTTCTACCCCGACGAGTCCTGGGAGCAGGTTCGATTTAACTGGGCAAGCGGAAGGTATGAGGCGAACTACTGGAACTCTCAGAACGGGAGTTCCTCAGATCCGCTAAAGACAGCGTATTTCGACAACAACCATGATCCGCATCCCGACTATGGAGAAGTCGATCCGGTGGGACGCCGCACGACGGAGGAGCGATCCGATGCCAGCGGACAGAACGATCAAAACGGGGGCGGCTTTGCCGTTGATCGTCCCTACCTTGCGTACCGGCCCTATAAGATTCTGAAGGTCGATACCAAGGGGGAGAAGACGCTCTCCGTTGTGGAAACAGTCTACTACCGCGATGCGGCTCAGCTGTCTCTGCCCCAAGCTTCGCTGACAGATCTCCATCAGAAATGGGGCATTCCGCACAAGGTGGTCCAATACTCCGGCGGTGGGGCGATCATGAGGGCTGAGATTGTCACCAATCTCGCCGTAGACAACATCACCGGTCGCATTCTGAAGAAGACCGATGTTGTCACGGATGAGGCTGAGAAGACCTTATCTGAGGAAAAGAATCTCTCGGGCAAGATCAACTGGTCCGCACCGAAAATAGCAGAGTGGCCGACAGGATTCCCGCTTACGTATGCCGTTCTTCAGACCAATATGGGTCAGCGCATCGATGCCGCCAGATGGAAAGAGGACGTCAAGGAGTACACCTCGGGCGGCGGGCTGAAGGCGGAGAAGGTGCGCGTGGACAATACGGGCAATTACTCCAATGATTTCATCATCACCAAGTACTACACCTACTACCAGGTAGGAGACGATGCGGGGCGTATAGCCGAGGTCTGGGAGCCGGCCAAGAACGCGATCATTCCTGACAACATCGAAGGTATCACCCCTGACTATACCGGACTGAAGAAGACTGAGTACTTCTACGATTATGCGGGGCGTGTTGTCAGAGAAGAAGACACCTACTACGAGACACATGGTTCCACCCCCTGGCAGACGAAAGATCATACGTACGACGCCCTCAATCGTGTAACCGAGACCCGATACCAGGACGGGACGTTCGAAATCTGGTCCTATGCTTGCTGTGGCATAGCGGCGTACACAGATCGCGACGGCAACGCGACGCTCTACGAGCGTGATCAACGCGGAAGAGTGAACCGCGAAATCAGGATGTCCGCGCGGGGAACAGTCCTCTCCGACATGAAGTATGAGCTCGATTTCGATGGAAACGTCCTCAGTGAAACCGATGGCGAAGGTGGAGTCAAACGGGCCGAGTATGATCGGGCAGGAAGACTGGTCGCAGAGATCGATCAGTTAGGCTGCCGTACCGAGCACGGTTACGACTTAGATGACAACCCTACCTTTACAGTCTATCCGAACGGACTTGTTGAAAGATCCTTCTTTGATGAGAATCGTAACCTGATTCACTTTGCCGCCTACTCCAATGCGCAGGATGCTGTGCTGTCTGATCTGCATGTAGCACTTGAAAACACGGCGCCTATTGTAGCGGCGGATGATCATCCCATCGTGGAGTCTTATGAACGGTCTGCCGATGGGGAAATACTTAGTTCGTATGGTCCGTCCAAACACTCAGGGCCAGAGTACTCATATAGTGTACTAGATCCAACGGAAAGACGTTACTATGATCTGTTGGGGAGTGTTACCAACATTGTGGTCGATGATGGCGGGGTTGGCATTTACAGTAGACTGAAATATGATTGTCGGGGATACTTGACCCAGATCATCGGTCATGTTGCTGTCGGGGAAGAGGCAACGATCACAAATATCTTTCAGACCATTCTGTATGACCCCGCCGGGCTAACTCGCTTCATCGTAAGCGCACCATATGTTCACAGTGAGGATTCGTCTATCCTAGTGCGAAGGGTGTTTCAGATTACACATGACCATCGATTCCGCGCAGTTGACTCAAAGTCGGTGGCGCTCATGGACGCTGGCGATGCAGTGGTAGCAACAAACCTGATCAACTTGGCTTATACATCTACTGGTTCCCGAGAGTACGATGCCAGGGGGAGAGTAGATGTCATGTTCGTTGAGGGGTTGTGGATAACGAACGTCTACGCTCATCAGGACGGGTATTCGACAGTGCAAACCCGTTATCCCGACGGCTCGATGGAACAGCAGTATCTGGAAGAGAATCGGCTGGTGAGAGCTGTAGGCCGATCTGGTGTGAGTTTGGAGTTTGAGTTTGACAAGGCAGGCCGGCAGGTGAAAGAGAAATTCTCTCGGCTCGATGCCGGTGGTGCCAACATTGCGAAGACGTATTCGTATGATGCTGCAGGAAATAGACTTAGCGAGGAGAACCATCTCGGAGAAGTGGTTCGCCGCGCATACGACAGTCTAGGCAATGTTGTCACGGTTACCCAGCCCGACGATTCCTCAGAACATCGTCATTATGGCCTGCGCGGACTGTTGCTCGAACAGATGGGTGACAACTCGTACCCATTAGTATTCCAATACGATGCCCTCAAACGTCGCACAATGGCATCCGATGGCAACGGCAGTGTTACCCGATGGTATTACGATTCCCTTGGGCGTGTCACAAAGAAGGCCTATGACGGCCACGACGATGTGAACCCGGATTTCGCATATACCTATGATCTACGCGGCAATCTGAAATCCCGTATTGATAGGAACGGAGTTCTCACCAAGTACTGGTACGACAATCTCAATCGACTGCGCGGCATCGACTATCCAGATCCTTCATATGCGAGTTCCTGTGCTGCGTTCATTGACGCTCCAGCGACGGAGGGAATGGATGTTCGCTTTGTCTACGATATTCTCGATCGGCGAATAAAGATGGAGGATACAACCGGTGTCACTACCTATTCACATGATGGTGTGAGCGAGAGAATAACCGATGAGAATGGTTCCGGCAGAATTCAGCGCACATTTGCTGCGGGGAAGCTGGACAAGTTGTTTGTTGGGCCGACCGAAGCACTCGCAACTTATCTCGTAGATTACGACTTCATCAGTGGTCGCCTAAACCAAATCAGTTTCGGCAACTCAACGTTCCATTACGGATACACCTCTGGTTCGGACCTGTTGACATCATTTGAGGCGAAGAAAAGTGGAGCGTCCAAACTTGTGACAACTCGATCTTGGGACGACGCAGGCCGGCTCCTTGCCGTCACAAACCGCACCACGAATGTTGTCAGCTCTTTCGCGTATGATCTGGATTCGCAGGGACGGCGGATTCGCAGGACGGACACTGATGGAGCACATATCGATTACAACTACAACAGTCGCGGGGAGTTAGTTTCCGCGAAGAGGTCAATGGGTGGCTACGATTACGAGCATATGTATGATTCAATAGGGAACCGATTGAGTGAAAGGAGAAACGACACGTTTATAGAGGGGCAGTTCAATTCCTGGAACCAACTAACGAATCGCATATTCACGGGAGTCCTGGACTATGAGGGAGAGATATCAGCTCTGTCGGGCAAAACGCTCACGAACCTAGTGGTGAACGGGCAAAGTATCCCTCCGAGTGGCACCAATTTCTCCACGCAGGGCACCTTGCCGATTCGGGATGACGGAACGGTACTTACAGTGACTGCAGCAGATTCCGCGGGCAAGAAGTCTCACACATATCTCGTTCACCAGAGCATCGAGTCACTAATGTACGATGCCAATGGGAATCTGACGAATGACGGGCAGTTCGTTTACACGTGGAACTACGAAAATCGGCTCGTTGGCGTGACACCACTGGTTGTCAATTCCGATTCTCAACGCGTCGAGTTCACGTACGACGGCGATGGACGCCGGCGAACCAAGAATACCTATCTATGGAATGTCAACCAGTGGGATCTACAGGCGCAACGAACGTTCGTCTACGATGGATGGAACATGATCCAAGAGCTCATCGTGGAGAGTGGCTCCGTGTATACCAATGAGTATGCCTGGGGAACCGATCTGAGCGGGGATGAGTTCGGCGCTGGTGGTATTGGCGGCCTACTAGTGATTCGGTTTGGCAGCATCTCGCAGGACTATCTTCTTACGTACGACGGAAACGGAAACGTCGTCAATTTGGTTGACGCGGATACGCAATTGCTAGACGCAACGTATACTTACGATGAATTCGGCCGCACGGTGACAATGATTGGCAGCGCCGCGACGCTCAATCCGTATCGTTTTGCCACCAAATACTTCGATGATACATCATCACTGTACTACTACGGCTACAGATTCTACTCGCCTGAGCTCGGACGGTGGTTGTCGCGTGACCCTCTGGGTGAACTTGGTGGTGTTCATGCCTATCTGTTCCTTGGGAATGATCCTCTGAACCAAGCCGATTACCTCGGGTTACTCTCGTTTGGCGACATCATATCTCTTATCCCTGGGATTGGAACTATTTACAACGCCATCGTTGATCCCGCAGGTAGTGATGTCGGTGATTACACAATCAATATAAGTAAGGACTCGTGCTGCAATCTTGGGGATTCGGCAGCGGAGTTGAAATGCACACAGAGCATCGCTTTGCAGGTTCTCGGCTATGAAGCTACGTACGTCGCGTTTACTTCTGTGCATTCCCTCTTGGATGCTGTTATCGGCCTAGTGGCTCCGCATCCCATTGTGATTGCTATCGTCGGAGTGGACGCCCTTGTTGACATGATGATCACGTTTAAGAAGATCGAGAAAATCGGTGATGCGGGAGCAGAGGCTGAGAAGAAATGCGACTGTAGTTTGTACTGATGACAACGAGGATATTCAGCTTAGTAGTATCTTGTGTATTTGTGTCGCTTACCCTGTTCTACAGGGGCGTCCTGCTTGACATGGCTCAAAGGGCATCCGGTGCGGGCGATGGAGTTGGTCATGTATTCTCTCTTGGGGCCGGCTTTGGAATCGTATTGGCCTCGTCGATTTTCTTGACGGTGCTTGCCGTTAAGTCTCTCATTTCATATCTCATTGGAAAATAGGGGGCGACCCTTAAGAATAGAAGAATAGGGGGCGTGCCTCGGTAAGTTGCCTGATAGGAGAGTGTTAAATTTGATTCTGGTGACGTAATCCCGCCTTAGAGCTGATTTATGTGCTTGTTTTACGGCTCTAAGGAGGGAGAAGCAGTATGTGTTGGATGTGATTGCGGCCGTTTCGGTGAAGATGGGAAAGATATGAAGAGACTCTGTGTTGGTTGTGCTGTTGTTCTGCTATCTGCCACGTTTGTGTCGGCTGAGCATTCGATCGTAAGTGTGTTGCCGGAGGCGCATGTTCTGCCTGGTGATGGTGCCGCAGAGTTGAGCTTGCAGACTACTGAGCCTACGAAGGCCCGGGCGTTCTTTTACAGCGCGGATTCGGAGCTGCTCGGTCAGGATGCGAGTCTCGAATACGCAAGAAACCACATCTTCTCCTGGGATCGAAGGAACGCGGATGGTTCTGAGGTGCGCGGGCTGTTCACTTACCGCGTGAAAACAGAGGATCAGGACGGCTATATGACCGCCTATGATCCCCTCATCTTCACCGGGGCAAGGGACGCGTCGATCTACTGGCCGAAGTGGGATAAGGAGAAGCAGAGGATTAGTTTCCAGCTTCAGCGGGATAGCTTGGCGCGAGTTCGTGTTGGGATCAAAGATGGTCCGATGATTGCTACTCCTGCTGATTGGGTTCCTGTGTTTCGCAATGCACCGTACGTCAGCTGGGATGGGTGGGATAGCGACCATACGCAGGACTACTCAGATGACCCGGCTCTACAGTTCCACCTCGAAGCGATTTCTCTGCCGGACAACTATCTGTTCACGCCTCCTTCGGAAGACCAAGGGCCAGTTTCCTATATCAACGCTCAGTGGATCAAGAATGTGCTCGCCGTGAAGGCGGAGGCGGAGCCCAATGAGTATCGGATTGCAAAGTCAGTTGTGGGGCTTCCGGAGGAAAGCTCTGCGATCTCGCTGGAGTTTGACAAAGAGCTGGAAGAAGATGGCTACCTGAGATTGGATCGCGCAGTGACCGTAACGGTCAAAGTTCCGGAGATTGCTGACGAGGATAAAGCCAATCAGGCCTACGAAGTGGTGTACTTCATTGACCGCTATATGGTCTACGAAGAGCCGCTGATGACGGGATCAGAAACCTACGAACTCGATCCTGCCAAGCTGGAAAAGGGCGGTCACACCTTCATCGCGAACGTGATCCTCGGCAGTGCGCGTGTCGGGACTGCCAGCCTCAGAGTCGTTGTGCCGTAATCGTTTTACCACGAAGGAACCGAGGGCACGACGAGGGTCAATTGGTGTTCATTCGTGGTTTCTTGAAGGTTCGGGACAGAAGATTGAAGGCGCGTTGTAGTTTTACCTCGGGTGCGTTGGTGGCCGTCTGAATCGATCGCAGTTCATCGACAACCACCCGCTCTTTTTCCGTGAATTCCGCGTGCCAGAACCCGATTTCTATTCGTCGCGCAAGATCCGCTGCTGCAAGGGCTTGCGAATTTTTTATTCCATGCTTCGTGACCACCTTTTCGCTGGCGCAGAGGCGGTGATCGCGGATGTAGTCGGAGCCCGGGACGTCAAAAACTATCCCGTTTGTGACCGTCGTTCCGCGTTCAATGAAGTGAAAAGAGGCGTTCGTCTGGACGTATGACTTGATGATCCATGCGGCAACGCATTTATCGGGCTCGACGGGAGGCCAGGTGACATAGAGGACATCGTGAGGAGGCTCTGCCGTACGACCGCAGAAGGCCGTGCATATGACGATGACTGATGTTGCGATGAGCCGTTTCATTGTCGCACTATGTTCGTTATTTCGGTAAAACCAATTCTGCCAGAAACTGGCGCAGGATGTATACATTCATAGGAGGGAAATCGTGCTGTCCATAGAATGGAGAAAAGGGATTGTAGCTGGCGCCTGTCTTGCCGCCCTTGCGGCGTTGTCGGCGTGCGGCGGCTCGCAGAAGACGGTGGTGGTCTATACTGCGTTGGACAGGAACTTCTCGGAGCCGATCTTTCGGCAATTCACCGAAGAGACGGGCATCAAGGTATTGCCGAAGTACGATACCGAATCGACGAAGACCGTCGGATTGGTGAATGCAATCATTGCGGAGGCGGGGCGTCCGAGATGTGATGTCTTCTGGAACAACGAAATCGTCAACACGGTACGCCTGAAGAAGAAGGGCCTGCTTCAACCTTGTTCTCCCGACCATGCGGAACTTTACCCCGATACCTTCAAAGATCCGGACGGAGAATGGTATGGCTTCGCGGCGAGAGCCCGGGTGATCATCGTCAACACAAACAACGTTTCCACTGAAGACATACCTCGCTCTGTGGATGATCTTGCAGGGCCGCGCTTCAAGGGCAGGGCTGGTATCGCAAAACCTCTTTTCGGCACGACGGCATCTCATGTGGCCTGTCTATTTACGTTGCTCGGTCCCGAGACCGCGCGGGATAAACTTCTGCATCTCAAGGGAAACGAAATCAGCGTTGAGTCGGGGAATAAGTCATGTGCGTTGAAGGTTGCTCAGGGACATCTTGATGCGGCGTTGACTGATACAGATGATGCTATTATCGAGAAGAGGCGGGGCGCTCCGGTAGTGATTGTGTTCCCCGATTCAGATGCGGGTGGAGTCGGCACGCTGTTCATTCCCAATACGTTAGCGCTTATCGCGGAGTGCCCACACCCGGAGGAAGGCGTCCGGCTGATCAGTTATCTTCTTTCCCCCGAAGTAGAGAAGGCGCTGTCGTCTGGTGAGTCAGCGCAGATTCCGCTCAATACGCGGTATGATGACCAACACGAACTTGGCGCTTTGCCTGACCGATGGATGAAGGTCAGTTTCGAGGACGCTGCAGATCAGTTCGAATCTGCAGGGGAATGGATCAAGCGCGAGTTCCTGTCTCCCTGACGATGAATGTAAGCAGAAGTCGTAGAACAGGCGCTGCGGCACTTGTGGCCGCAACGCTGATCTGTCTGGGGCCGGAGTGCGTCTTGTTCTGGACGGGTTTCTCGCAGACATTGACAGGCGCGCACGGGCCGGGCTACTTCAGGCTTATGCTCAATTCGCTGGTCTATGCGGGTGGGACGACGATCATGGCCCTTCTGCTTGCGGTCCCTCTCTCGCTGGCTCTATTCAAGATTCGCGTCCCTTGCAGGCTGGGGTTCTCTGGGGTCTTCCTCGGTCTCGCCTTCATTCCCCTGCAAGTCTACGTTGCGGCGTGGCTTGGACCCCTGGGCCTTGAGCAGTCGGGGTTGAAGATGGCGATTCAGACTGCCGCTTCCGACACATTGAGTCATCGCATGGCCTGTGCGGTGTTTGTGGCCGGCGTGGCGAAGGCGCCCATTGCGGTCGTTCTGATGGGTCTCGCTCTCTGGGGCATTCCATCGGAAACTGAAGAGGCGGTATGGCTGGAGGCGCATCGGTTCAGCGTGCTCTACCACATTGTGATCCGGCACCTTGCGCGAGGGGCTGTGTTTGCGGGCTCGATTGTCTTTGGCATCTCGCTGGGAGAGATCAGTGTTACGGACATGTTGATGATTCGGACTCTCGCGGAAGAGGCATACAGCCAGTTTCAACTCACGCTCGATCCCGGCGTAGCCATGGTAGCCGGAACGAGTCAGTTTCTGCCCCTCCTCCTGCCTTGGGCGGTTTTCCTGATAAGCCGAGGCAGGCGATTTATCTCGATTGAGGATCCCATCTACTCACATCGTTCGCACGTCTTCACGTCCGTTCGGGCCAGTGTCAAATGGGTCGCGTCCGTGTCGGTGGCCGCACTTCTTCTCGTGCTGTACGGCGGCCCGCTTGCATCGCTGGTCGGGAATCTGGAGGGACTGGTCGATACGCTCAATCGGACAGCCAAAGCCATGCCTGAGCTGCTCTTCTCGTTCCGCGTGTCCGGAGTGTCATCCATCCTCGCGCTGGCCGCCGCATTTCCCATTGCGTACGTGACCCGAAAGAATGCGTGGCGCGACTGGATCCTGTCTGTGGCGCTGCTGAGCTTCTTCATTCCCGGCTCTGTGCTGGGGATCAGCCTGGTACACATTTTCAATCAGCCGGGGATTCCCGGCGCAGTCTACGACACATCACTCATTCTCATTGCCGGACAGGCGCTCCGGTACTTTCCCCTGGCTCTGTTCCTTCTCGTGATCTTTCTCCGAGTGGTGCCCGGCATATACGACGAGATGGTAGCCCTCGAAGGGCTCTCGCTTTTCCAGTCGATCTACAAGGTATACGTGCCGGTCTGCCGCTGGCCGCTCTTGCTGGCTTGGATAGTCACGTTTTCGTGGTGTTTCTATGATCTGGATACGTCCATCATCCTGTGTCCTCCCGGTCCGACCACACTGCCGATCAGACTGTTCACGATGATGCATTACGGAGTATATGCAGATGTCGCTTCGACTTGCGTTCTGTTGATGGTGTTGACGATCCTGCTGGTTGTGATCGGAGGTATCGTTTGGCATTTCGGATTCGGCCCGCGACGAGTGCGGGATCGGATCCGGGACGACCTGAGAGCCTGACTCGGAGTGGCGTCCACGAGTGGCATATCGCGGGCAGATGAATCCGGCTAAAGATGCGTATCTTGCCGCCCTTCGACTTGATTCAGGAATGATTAACGCCCGCTATAATCTGGCGCTCGTCTACTGGGAGCTGAAGCAGTATGCCGCCGCACGGGAGCATTTGAAGATTATCGTCAGGAACAATCCCGACTACGCCTCCGCCCACTACGTGCTCGGCATGATCTACGCGCAGAATTCCAGGACATGGGAGTCCGCCAAGCAACACTACCGCCGCTTCCTGCAACTGGAGCCGCGCGATCCCAAAGCCCCCAGCGTCCGCCGCTGGCTCGACCAGCACAGCACCCGTCGCGGCTAACCTGCATATTTCATCAAAAGACCAATGAGTTACCGAGGCGCGCCCCCTGGCTGAAATCCTCTCCCTGACTATAGGCTTTATAATACTCAAGAGTTATCTGCGGATAATTGTCCCGGGTTTTACCTCCAGCGCCCGTTTCCGTTCCAGCCGTTTTTCCTGGGTGGCTTGCGGAGGGGGTTCTTGTCGACCGCGAAGTAGACCGTGTTCTCGCCGATTTCCTGTTCGAGTTCGTGCAGGAGGCCGAACGAAGGTGTGGCGGTGAAGTCTCTGTTTGCTTTCACAAAAACTTTTTCACCTCCGGGAAACTGGAGGCACAAAGATACGGGCACGTCGCCCGGGTACTTCTTCACGATGTTGCGCACCGCCTGCAGCTGTTCGTCATCAACCGTTGCCGCCGACACATGAATGCCGATGGTTTTGGTGAAGAGCCCCGGCACGCATTCGAGGGGATAGACCTCCTTTGCCTTGATCGATACGCGGTCGCCCATCTCCAAATCTCCGCATACCATGATCGGGGCGTTATCTTTGAGATAAACCCCGTACTCTTCGAAAGGATCCGGGAACGCGACGACGTCAATGTCGCCATCCAGGCCTTCAAGGCGGAACGTTGCCATTGCTCTCTGGTCTTTCTTCGTGAATCGTTTGGCGTAGTCCGAAACAAGGCCGCCGATCCGGGTGAGCGTTCCGGTTTCGCAATCCTGCAGCGAACTGATCTGGTGAAGATTGTAATGGGCGAGCAGCCATTCGGAATCGGCCAGCGGATGGCCTGAGATATAGAACCCGAGCAGTTCCTTTTCCTCCAGGAGCATCTTGTTCGCGGACCAGGGCTCGGCGTAGGGGATGTCTTCAGTCGAGTCATCGGCCGATTCAGGCGCCAGCAGTTCGAAGAATGATGCCTGTCCGGACGACAGGTCTCTCTGGGTGGATGAGGCGCGATTCATGGCAAAGTCGATTCCCGCAAAAAGGTGGCCTCGCGACATGTCGGTGAAGTCGAACGCGCCGCACTTGATCAGACTTTCGATGGCTCTCCTGGTTACGGTGCGCGAATCGAGCCTCATGCAGAAATCGATCAGGCCCTCGAACGGACCATTGGCCTCGCGTTCCGCGACCATCGCCTCAACGGCGCCAACGCCGACATTCTTGATGCCGGCCATTCCGAAACGGATGCCTTTGGCTACGGGCCTGAACCGGACTCCGCCCTCATTCACGTTGGGGGCCAGCACTTCAATGCCCATTTTCTGCGATTCGCGGATCAGGATAGGGAGTTTATCCGTATTGCCCATCTCGCTCGACAGGATCGCAGCCATGAACTCCTTCGGGTAATGGGATTTCAGATAGGCTGTCTGGTATGAAATCATCGCGTAGGCCGCGCTGTGAGATTTATTGAAGCCATATCCCGCGAATCGCTCGATGGTGTCGAATATCTTCGTTGCGAGGCGGTCGGATATATTGCTCGTCTTCTTGCAGCCGTCGACGAACTTCTTGCGGCTTCTCTGCATGATCTCGGGGACCTTCTTGCCCATGGCGCGCCTGAGCACGTCACCCTCACCGAGGCTGAATCCCGCGAGCACGTTAGCCGCCTGCTGAACCTGTTCCTGGTAGAGCATGACACCGTATGTTTCCCGCAGGATCGGTTCCAGCAGGGGATGCTCATATTCGATCTTGTCGCGGTTGTGCTTACGCTTGACGTAGTCGTCCAGCATGTTCATCGGCCCGGGGCGGAAGAGGGCGATCATCGCGATAAGATCTTCAAATCGTGTCAGCCCGATGCGGCGCAGGAGATCCTGCATGCCTTCGCTTTCAACCTGAAACACACCGACTGTATCGGCGCGGTTGAGAAGGTCGAAGGTCGCTTCGTCATCGAGAGGAAGTTCTTCCATGTCCAGTTCGAGATCGCGTGAATCCCGCACGTTCTCCACCGCCTCCTGGATGACCGTCAGCGTTTTCAGGCCGAGGAAGTCCATCTTCAACAGGCCGAGTTCCTCAAGAGGTTTCATCTCGAACTGGGTGACCACCTCGCCGTCTTTATCCTTTGTCAGGGGGAGGATCTCTATGAGCGGTTTCTCTCCGATCACGACGCCGGCAGCGTGGGTGCCGGGATTGCGCGGGAGGCCCTCGAGAGTCCGGGCGTATTTCATGATCCGTTTGGCCGTGTCTTCCGTTTCCGTTGCCGTCTTGAAGTCGGGGCTCTGCTTGAGTGCCTTCTCAAGTGTCATACCGGGATCGTCCGGAATCATTTTCGCGAGCCGGTCGCAGTCGCTGTACGAGATCTCCAGCACGCGGCCCACGTCCCGCAGCACGGTCTTGGCTCCGAGCGTTCCGAACGTGATGATCTGCGCGACGTTTTCGCGTCCGTACTTCTCTTTTACATAATCGATCACCTCATCGCGTCGCGCCTGGCAGAAATCGATATCGAAATCAGGAGGCGATATGCGTTCCGGATTAAGGAACCGTTCGAAGATCAGATTGTATCTCAGCGGGTCGATGCCCGTGATGCCGAGAGCGTAAGCGACGATGCTTCCGGCGCCCGAACCGCGGCCCGGACCGACGGGGATGCCTGCTTCCTTCGCAAAGCGGATGAAATCCCAGACGACGAGGAAGTAGTTGATGAAATTCGTCTTCTCAATGATGCCCAGTTCAAACATCGCGCGGTTCGCGATCTTCTTCTCGTCTTCGTTCCGCGGCTTCTTCAGATCCTCAAGTCCGTAGCGTTTATGCAGTCCCTTCTGGAGGAGGTGACTAATGTAGCCTTTCTGCGTGTGCCCGTCGGGCACAACGTAATGCGGGAAGTGAAGTTCTTTGCCCCCCAGGGAAAGCTCCACGTTGCAGCGTTCCGCGATCAGCGCGGTATTCTCAAGAGCCCGTGGATAATCTCCCCATCGTTTCCACATTTCTTCCGGGCTCTTCATATAGAACTGATCCGAGCCGTAGCGGATCCGTTTGGGGTCGTTCATCAGGTTTGATGTCTGCAGGCATACGAGACAGTCATGAGCTTCCGCATCATGCTGGTTGAGATAGTGGACGTCGTTCGTCACGACAAGAGGGAGGCCCGTCAGTTCCGCGACTGTGAGTATTCCTTCATTTGCCCTGGTCTGTTGCGGCAGGCCGTGATCCTGCATTTCGAGGAAGAAATTGTCCGGTCCGAGAATGTCTATGAACTCCTGTGCCTTTTCCACGGCCTTATCAATCTGGCCCCGGACACACAACTCCGGAATCTCCCCTTTGAGGCAGGCCGATAAACCGATGAGCCCTTTCGAGTGTTCGCGAAGGCACGCTTTGTCGATGCGTGGTTTGTAGTAGAAGCCTTCGAGTTGCGCTTTCGACGCCAGCCGCACGAGATTGTGGTAGCCTTCGTCTGTTTCCGCGAGGAGAACCAGATGATTCGAGTACGAACCGTCTTCTGAGCGGATTCTCTCCGTCATAGGCGTATCGTCAGGTGTCGTATAGACTTCGCAGCCGATAATCGGCTTCACGCCTGCGCTGCGGGCTGTCCTGTAGAAATCGATAGCGCCGTAGAGCACGCCGTGGTCGGTCATCGCGATCGCTGACATGCCGAGATCCTGGACCCGCTCCATCGTGGCCTTCACCTTGCACGCCGCATCAAGCAGGCTGTACTGCGTGTGGAAATGCAGATGAACAAATGGTTTCTTACTCAAAACGGAAAAGCCTCATGGTTGCCAGAAGTCCGTTATAGCCAAAGCCCGGAACGATGCAAAGACAGGACTTGTTTCCAGCTGAATTCATTAGAGAAGACCTCCGAATTGTCCCGGGTAAACTCGAACACTGGACGTGAGAAAGAGGATTCAGGATACACTGGCTTCGACTGCCGGGGACGAATATACTGTAAAGTCTGGGATAGCAGGAGTGAAGTGGACGATGATTAATCCATATCAACATGCGTTGGACGGACTAGTGATCAGGGATCCGGTGCAGGCGTTCTTTGACTGGTGCAGGGAACGCGAGAGGATTCGTGAGAAGCGGGAGGCGGGGGAGGCCCCGCCGTGGTCTGGTGATCCTGTTTTTCAGCGAGGTCGCTTTCTCAATGTATTCCGTGAAGACGATAAAGGCACCAAAGCCGTGCTGAACTTCGCCGGCAAGGTGAAGGACTCTCTGCCGGATTTGATTCACGCTCTGTTTTTCGCGCGCTGGTGCAATCAACATACGACACTGAATGCGCTTGACCCGCATATTCTGAAGTCTGTCGACAAACTCCACCATGCTCTCCTCCATGAAGTGCCGCAGCCATGGAAGTCAGAGGTCTATCCTGTCGTGCCGGTCCAGTGGGAGGGACGGGAGTACGACCGGCTGGAAGCCTGTGTTGAGCTGTTTCCGCTCTGCATTGGATTCCTGGAGAAGAGCGTTCGGGCCGCGAAGGGAAACGTCATGACCGCCAACCGGAGCATCAACGCGGTCTTCAGGATGAGCAACGACTTCCCCATCTTCATGGCCCTCGTCGATCTGGCGCTCTATGAACCGGAGGTCATGGATCCGAACAGTCCTGTTCCAACCGGGATCGGCGCACAGCCGTTTCTGGACCGTCTCCAGGTCCACCTGGGAGCCGCGACCCATCAGGAGGCAGCCGAGAAGATGATCGAACTGCAGGAATCGTACTGGCCGGAAGCCAAACGGAGGTTCACGCCCATTGATATTGAGTACCTCTCCTGCGAATGCAGAAAGTATTACAGCTATGTGAACGGGACGAAGAAATTTGAAGGGAAGAACCTGTTCACCATGTCATGAAAAACCGCTGGTTTCGTCATTGATGGTGGGAAACCCAATGACGCGAGCGTAACGAGCCAGTGACCAATGACTCGGTCAAAGGCCGAAATGACCTTCAAAGCTTCCAGGCTTTGGAAGTTTCCTCAAAAGAAGTTCCAATGTTTGGAAGTTTTCCTTGCGCTTTAGGGCCTGAGACTGCATATTCCCGCGCCCTTCATCCTGAACTGTAATTTTTGGAAGAGAGAACGGAAACGGGGATCAGCTATGGCACGCCCTTTTGACATAAGCAAAGTGAGAAACATCGGCATCATGGCCCACATTGACGCCGGGAAGACAACAGTGAGTGAGCGGGTTCTGTTCTACTCCGGGAGATCGCACAAAATCGGCGAAGTCCACGACGGCGCCGCGATCATGGACTGGATGGTGCAGGAACAGGAGCGCGGCATTACCATCACTTCAGCCGCCACCAGTACGGAATGGAACGGGCATCAGATCACGCTGATCGACACCCCCGGACATGTGGACTTTACCGTGGAAGTTGAGCGGAGTCTCCGCGTGCTTGACGGGGCGATTGCGCTCTTCTGTGCGGTAGGCGGTGTGCAGCCCCAGTCTGAGAAAGTCTGGCATCAGAGCGAGAAGTACAGCGTTCCGAAGCTTGCGTTCATCAATAAGATGGACCGTATAGGAGCCGACTTCTTTGGTGTGGTAGAGCAGATCCAGAACGAACTCGGCGCTAACGCCGTACCCGTCGTGGTCCCGATCGGAAAAGAGGAAAATTTCCGCGGCATCATAGACCTGGTAAAAATGAAGGCCGTATTTTATGACGATGAATCACTCGGACAGAAGTTTCACGAAGAAGATATTCCTGCTGACAAAAAGGAGAAGGCGCAGAAGTGGCGCGCCAATCTCGTAGAGAAATGCGCGGAGCAGGACGACGAACTTCTGGAGAAATTCCTGGAGGAGGGCGATCTTACGGAAGACGAGATATGGACCGTTCTCCGCAAGGCCACGATCGATCGCCGGGTCGTGCCCGTCTACTGCGGTTCAGCTTTCAAAAACAAGGGCGTCCAGCGTCTACTGGACGGCGTCATTCACTGTCTTCCTTCGCCAAGTGAAACACCTCCAATCATTTGCGAAAAGGGGGGCGGCGCGCGCACACCGAGCGATGACGAGTCCCTTGCAGCCCTGGCCTTCAAGATTGTGGCTGACAAGCATATGGGTAAGCTGACCTATGTCCGTGTGTACTCGGGGAAACTGGACGCGGGCCAGGCGGTATTTAACAGTACATCCGGAAAGAACCAGAGGGTCGGCCGTCTTCTTCGGATGCATGCGAACCGCCAGGAGAACCTCGATGTGGCGCATAGCGGAGATATCGTTGCCATCGTCGGGCTGTCCGACACGAAAACGGGCGACACCATATGCTGTAAAGACAACCCCATTACGCTCGAAGCTATCGAGTTTCCAGCTCCTGTGATTTCGATCAGCATCACGCCGGATTCAAAGGCGGATAATGAGAAACTCAGCGAAGCTCTTCATCGGCTTGCTGACGAAGATCCCACGTTTACAGTCGGATTTGATCCCGAGACGAATGAGACGATCATTTCCGGCATGGGGGAACTTCATCTGGAGATTATCGTTGATCGTCTAAGGCGCGAGTTCAATGTCTCCGCCCAGGTCGGCCGTCCGGAAGTTGCTTACCGTGAAACGATAACGGTTGCCGCGGGAGGCTCCTACAAGCATGTGAAGCAGTCCGGCGGGCGTGGTCAGTACGGTCACGTGGTTTTGAATTTGCGCCCCACCAATCCAGGCGAGGGTTTCGAATTCATCAACAAAGTCGTCGGCGGACGCATTCCTTCCGAGTTCATTCCTTCGGTGGAAAAGGGTGTCGTGCGCGCCATGCAGGCAGGGCCGTACGCCGGCTATCCGGTCGTTGATATCAAAGTTGAGCTCAACGACGGATCCTATCATGACGTGGACTCAAGTGACTTCGCGTTCCAGGAGGCCGGTCGTGCTGGATTCCGGGAGATATTCATGAAGGGGAATCCGGAACTCCTCGAGCCGGTCATGTCGGTCGAGGCTGTGACTCCCGAAGAATTCATGGGTCCGGTCAGCAGCTCGATCTGTCAACGCCGCGGCCGTATCGAATCGATGGGCACTCAGGGCGGAAATAAGGTAGTCAGCGGCATGGTTCCATTGAGCGAGATGTTCGGCTATTCAAACGCACTCCGTACGCTGACCCAGGGCCGGGCCAGTTTCTCGATGCACTTCGAACACTACGAGACCGTGCCGTATTCCATCGCGGAAGAGATCGTCAAGAAACGGCGGGCGCAGGATAAGGTGCGCTGACCGGACGGAAGATGCCGGATTCGGGTATCCTGATCCGGCGTCAGGCTCTGTGTTCTTCTGGACTCGTCCAGGTCGCACCAGATCTAAACATCTCCAGCCTTGTTCCTGTATCTTCTGAATGGCATACTCGAATCCGGAAAAACGACGGCTTCAGGATCGAGGATCACGATGGAAGAATCCACAGATACCGCGGTACACATTCTGACGTTGACAGCTCATATCGAAATGGGCGAAGCCTTCGTGGTCGATCTCTGCGGATCGATTGAGGGAGGTATGGGCGAGACGAAGATCGGCGCGTCTGACGTCGTCATCCAGATTGTTGCGGGCCTTCCGCAGGAGGACGAGTCGTGGCCGGGCACAGTGAAAGACGCTGACGTTCTTGCCATCCTTGTGCGTTTCATGGATGCCGCATCGCTCGCGGAGATTCACAAGATATGGAAAGGCCTTCCTCAGGATCAGACGCTTCCGACGTGCATGCTGATTTTCCGTGAGCCCAATGAGCAGGATTTCAAAATGAGCTGTCCGGCCTGCGGCCAGAAGCTGTGGGTGAGAGACCAGGATATCGGTAAGCGCGGCAGATGCCCTAACTGCAAGAAAGCGTTTCGTCTCCCTCGGCAGGAAGACTACTTGAAACAGAGCCTTAAGCTTCCGGACGCCGTTCCGATAGCTCGTTTTGTCCGCGGAGATCACACAGATGCGGTTCAGGCCCTGCGCAATGTCGTGGACCGGTTTATGGGACGGATCACAACCATGATTCCGGAGATCGACCAGGAGATGCTCAAGAAGGCCACGATGCGCGTTGAGATTCACGACGGCGACACGTCATCGGACGAGTAAGCCCCGGGGCTACTTCTTCCTGGGCGGGGGTTCTCGGCCGAGGCGATCCAGCACCGCCTTCATATCCTCCCACACATCTTTCTTCCCTGAGGCGTTGCGCAAGAGGTATGCGGGATGGAACGTCGGCATGGTATCGATGTCTTCGAAGCTCATCCATGTCCCGCGGAGTTTCGTGATACCGGTTTTGACGTCAAACAGTCCTTTGACCGCCGTGGCCCCCAGGCAGACAATAACTTTAGGTTTGAGAAGGGCTATCTGCCTCTTGAGATAAGGCATACACGCTTCCATCTCGTCCGGCAGTGGCGCCCGGTTTTCCGGGGGGCGACATTTGACGATATTCCCAATAAAAACGTCTTCCCGTGTGAGCCCCATGGCTTCGATAATTCTGGTCAGCAACTGTCCTGCGCGGCCGACAAAGGCAAGTCCCTGCCGGTCTTCATCTGCACCCGGACCCTCGCCTATGAACATGATTTCCGGATTGGATGATCCCTGTCCGGGGACGGCCCTGGTGCGGCCTTCGCACAAAGGGCATGCTTTGCATGCCCTGACTTCTGCGTTTATCAGTTGAAGCGTGTCAGCTCCTGCTTTGTCGGGCATGGGGGTCTCCACCGTTGCGCGGGTTACAGAAGGTGTTGGGACGACCGGGCTATTCGGCGCGGCGGACTCGATGGAATAGACGCCTTCCTCTTTCTGGTACTTGAGATACTCTGAAATAGAGTCAACGAGCCGGCTGAGGTTCGTTGCCGGTATTTCTCTGTCGGCTTGCTCAGGCATGGGTGCATTTTTCCATGCGCATCGGACGAGAACAAGATAATCCGCGCTTCACGATCTCAACGCCGCAAGAAGTCTCCTCATGTCCTGCGGCAATTCGCATTCGAGTCTCATCCGTTCACCAGTAGCGGGGTGGTCGAATGAGAGCGTGGCGGCATGAAGCATCTGCCGGGCAACCGAATGCGGAAGCTCCGTCTTGCGTGCCCGGCCATACTGGCTGTCGCCGACAATAGGATGCCCGATGTGTGCAAGATGAACCCTGATCTGATGTGTTCGTCCGGTTTCGATTCGTACTTTCAACAGCGCGCATTTCTCAAACTGTTCAACGAGAGTGTAATGCGACACGGCTCGCCTTCCGTGAGGTGCATTTGCCGTCATCTTCTTTCGATTGCGAGGGCTTCTGCCGACTTGTGACTCGATACTGCCTCCCGGCCTCCTGAACACGCCCCAGGCAATTGCGGCGTACTCCTTCTCAACCGTGCGCGCTTTGAACTGGGCCGACAGGTTCTCAAGGGAAGCCTCGTTCTTCACGGCGACAATAAGGCCTGATGTGTCTTTATCCAGCCGGTGCACGATTCCCGGGCGGTACTCGCCGCCGATACCCGCGAGATCGTCGCAGTGGTGAAGCAGGGCGTTGACAAGTGTCCCTGAGTCGTGGCCTGCCGCAGGATGGACGACGAGTCCCGCCGGCTTGTTGATGACGATAATGTCCCGGTCCTCAAAAATGACATCCAGCGGGATGTTCTCTGCCGGCAGGGCGACAGGTTCGGGCGGAGGGATCTCATAGGCAATAGTCTCTGAACCCGCCAACGTGTAATTAGGTTTGCGAATCTCGCCGTCGACACGGACCCTTCCGTCCTTGATGAGGGCCTGCCATCGCGCACGCGAATGCCCGCTGAGATGCCGGCTCAGCCAGACATCGAGCCGTGTTCCTGCAGCTTGACTGCCGACGTGGACGTTATCCATCGTGAGGCATCCTCCGATTCGGGAGAGTCAGATACAGGAGGACGCCGAAGAGGAATAGTGCAACGCTGACGCCTTGTGCGACGGTGAGCGACCCCACCATAGCCCGCTCGTCGCCACGGATGAATTCCATCATGAAGCGACCGACAGGATACGTCAGCAGGTACAGAACGATGATTTCGCCGCTCCTCTTCCTTCGACCGTACACACTCAAGATAACGACATAGAGAAGGATGTTCAGAGCAAACTCGTAGAGCTGAACCGGATGTACTGCGGCGCCCGCGGATTTGATTGCCGCGTTTGTGTGATCGGGATAATGGACTCCCCATGGGAGGCCGGTAGGCTTTCCGAAGCAGCATCCGTTCAGAAAACATCCCAGCCGTCCGATAGCGTGGCCGAGGGGAAGGCCGCTGACCGCCACATCTCCGGCGGCCCAGACGGACTGTTTCCGGGTCCGGCAAAGGATGATCACAGCAAAACATGCGCCAATCAGTCCCCCGTAGAAAATCATGCCTCCCTGATCAAAACGCAGCACCGCAGACAGGTTAGCTCGGAAATAGGATCCGTGGGCGATAACATACGCAATCCGGCCTCCCGTGATGCCGCAGACCATCATCCAGAAGCCCATTTCAAGTCCGAAGCCCTTCGGAAAACCGTCCCGGTCGGCACGCAGAGACCAATGGATGATTGCGGCGAGAAAAGCCAGGCTTACCATGACTCCGTACCAGTGGACGGCTTTGCCGCCTATTTCCAGACAGATAGGATGCATAACAGTACTTCAGATCGGGCAGATAAAGGGTAGAATATACGCGGTCACCGTCAGATCAAGAGAGGAAGCGAGCGGTATGCTCCCTTATTCGTGCAGACTTGACAAAAAGGCGCTTTCTTTAGAGGGAGGGGCTTAATAGACTTCTTAATTGTCTTCGAATGAAGCCAGTTGACATGGAAACCGAACTTCTAGAGCAAAAGACCGACGAACAAACGAGCCATTACCATTCGCAAGAGGCCCGAACGAAAGACGTACTCGATTATCTTCGGCGCCGAATGACGAACATTCTCGCACTCGGGTTGTCAGATGCGGCGGCGGTCGGATTGTCGCTTTTCATCGCAGGAGGCATTCGTTGGCTGGTCAGGGGTGATCTCATGCTGCCGGAATGGGGCGGACTCATGATCGTTCTCTGGTGGATTGGGGCGCTCGGGACGCGGTTGCTGCCAGGGTGGGGGCTGGGGGCGTCTGAAGAGCTTCGGCGGCAGATACTCCTTTTGACGGGTGTTTTTGGAGTCGCCATCGCCGCACTGTTCCTCAGCAAGGCTTCGACAACAGCCAGTCGTTTCACAATGACGTTCGGATACGCGATAGGCCTGGTTCTTGTTCCTCTTATGAGGGCCGGCGTGAAGAGAAGATGTATTGCAGCGGGGATATGGGGCGTGCCTTCTGTTGTCTATGGCAGCGACCTGGCTGTCAAACTTGTCATTCAAGCGCTTCGTCATGAAGCCGGGCTCGGATACAAACCAACGGGCGTATTCGATGATGAATCCCCGAAGGGAAGCACTATTGAGAAACTGCCCGTCCTGGGAGGAATCGGGGATAGGACGAACGCAGCACATGTCGCGATCGTTGCCATGCCCAGCATATCGCGACATCAACTGATCGAGATTCTCGATGGTCCGTTGTCCGGCTATCGGACGGTCCTGATCATTCCTGATCTTTTTGAAGCGCCGTCACTCTGGGTTCAGCCGCGAGACATTCGCGGAATCCTGGGCCTGGAGATCACCGTGAACCTGCTGGATCCACTCGCCAAAATGCTTAAGCGGGCAACGGAGTTGAGCATGGTTATCGCGGCGGCGCCCTTGTGGATGCCCTTGTGCCTCATCACCGCCGCACTGGTCTGGATTGAGGATCGCAGCAATCCGATATATGTCCAGAAAAGGGTCGGGCATCAGGGACGCATCTTCAGTGCCCTTAAGTTCAGAACCATGCACCGGGATGCCGAGCGCATTCTGGAGAAGCGCATTGAGAATGATCCGGAATTGCGCGAGGAGTGGGAGAAAGATTTCAAACTGAAAGACGATCCGAGGATCACGAAGATAGGCGCTTTTCTCAGGAAAACATCCCTTGATGAACTCCCCCAGTTTATCAATGTGCTGAAAGGAGATATGGCGCTGGTTGGTCCCCGTCCTCTGCCCGCATATCACCACAATATGCTTCCTGAGAGAGTAAGAGAACTGCGTGAGCGCGTAAAACCCGGAATCACAGGTCTTTGGCAGGTCTCAGGGCGCAGTGAAGTCGGCACGACGGGAATGGAGCGATGGGACAGCTACTACGTTCGGAACTGGTCGATCTGGCTGGATTTCGTGATTATTGTGCGAACGTTTCGGGCCGTTTGCAGGGGCGAGGGGGCATACTGAAACGGGCTGATTGAACGACTATGCAAAACGGAATGTCTGACAGGTGGCGATCCCTTGGAATGTATGTTAATATAGACTGAGTGTCCTTATTGGAAGGAATATGGAAGTTGCTGATACCAGAATCTGGAATGAGCGGTGGCGGCTGGCAGCTCTGACTGTAGACGACCTGATCAAGATCGGGTTGATGTCTATCATTGTCGGTCTGGCATTCATCATGTGGCATTATCAGGGGAACACCACGGACATTGTCGCTTACGGGAGGTCTGCATTTCTGTGGGTCGGAAGCCGCTGGACGCGGGGGGATGGCAATTTCTCACACGGTTGGCTTATTTTCCCGGTCGGCCTCGGGCTTGTCTGGTGGAAGCGGAGAGATCTGGCGGTCGCGCCGAAAGAGGTCAGCAAACTGGGCCTTGCGCTTGTGGTCTGCGCCCTGCTTCTGCACTGGCTCGGCGCCAAGTCAACCCGGACCCGTGTTTCATTGCTGGCTCTCATCCTGTTGATCTGGAGTATTCCATTCTATTTCTATGGATGGAAGACGGCAAAGCTGATCATCTTTCCGTGTGCGTATCTCATCTTCTGTATACCGCTGAACTTCCTCGATAGCCTGACATTTCCGCTTCGAATATTGGCGACCATTATCTCGACATCGACGCTGAACGGTCTGGGCATAGCGGCGGAACGCTCAGGTTCTGCGATTTATTCGCTGGCAGCCGGAGGCTTCAGCTTCGACGTTGCGGACCCGTGTAGCGGACTGCGCTCGCTTCTGGCAATGACGGCGTTGACCGCCGTCTATGCGTACGTTACTCAAAAGACCCTCGTTAAGAAATGGCTGCTGTTTCTCGCCTCTATCCCGCTGGCTATCGTCGGCAACATCGCCCGTATCACAACCGTTGCTCTCGTCGCTGAGGCGTTTGGGGAGAAGGTTGCCCTGGGCCTTTATCATGACTATTCGGGATACGTCGTTTTCTCTGTCGCAATCGGCCTGATGGTTGGCGTGGGCAGTCTTCTGAATGTCAATTACCGCGAGTTGATGCATCAATGGAAACAAGCGCATACAAGCCCTATATTGTCGTCATAGCACTCATGGTGCTGACCTCTCTGGCACTGGCTTTCACGGTTGACGTCAAAGTCACCGATGAAGCCGGTGTGAGGGTGTTCTTTCCCGACAAAGTGGGCAACTGGATAGGCCATGAGCAGCGTTTCTGTCAGAATAAGAACTGTCGCAGTTTCTTTGATGTTGAAGAGATGGCGGATCCTGATGTCTGCCCTAAGTGCGGCGAAGAAACATCCCGCATGACCATAGCGGAGAAAGCCGTACTGCCCGAAGACACCCAATTGCTGAAGAAGAAATACGTCAGTCCGGAAGGCAAGATCGTCTACGCGTCAATTGTCATGAGCGGCAAGGAGCGTTCCAGTATCCACAGACCGCAGATGTGTTTGGTGGGCCAGGGCAACGAAATTACGGACCAAAGTGTTCTCCCCGTTGAAATCGAGGGGAGAAAACCGCTGAATGTAATGGTCTTGGATATGTTGCGCCATATGAAGGGCCAGGACGGGAAGGCCGTCGATTTCAACAGGTACTATGCATACTGGTTTGTGGGCAAAGGGCGGGAGACGCCTTACCATATCCAAAGGATGATCTGGATGTCGACGGATCGCATCTTTCATAACGTCTCGCATCGCTGGGCGTACATCTCCGTGTCGGGTGACAGGGACGAGGGTGGCGAGAAGTACCTCACGGAAATCCAGTCGTTTATCCACGATCTGTATCCCGAGATGGTCATCAACTGACCTTCGGGCAACTCCTTTCAGACTGTTGCATTATTCTGGTTAACCTTCTGGCGGGTTGATAGTGTCACAGGATTGAGTCAGCCGGCACGGACGACTCACGGAAGATGGAGACTTGGGGGGCATCGATGGATCCGCATAAGATCAGTGATACACTCTTCAGCGCAGAGCAGATACAGGCCCGCGTGGACGAATTGGTCGAGGATATCTCTGTACGTTGCCGTACGGAGAACCTTGTTATGA
>JAHIZV010000048.1 GCA_018814445.1 Verrucomicrobiota bacterium
CTTTACCCGGCGCCGCGCGTGTTCGGAGAGATCGACTCTCGCCGGAGTCTCTCCACGTCCAGTCCCCCGGATTGTAGATCACATTGGTGATCCCGTAGGCGGCGAGCTCCCGCGCCCTTTTCACTTCCTCCTGATATGAGTCAGCAGAATGCGCCTGCATCCACAAACGCGAGGACAACATCTCCGCTTTCATGCCGCGTGGATTGGGAATCGCAGGAAGAACGTCCAGTGCGTCCGGAGATACTGCAACGATCAGGCGCTCAGATAGTCGGTTTCTTCTTCCGTCCGTCCGCGCAAGATACCGGACCGACCCGTTTTCACCCGTGTCTTCAGTATCTCCTCTGAGAGCCAGCTCCGAGCCGTTGGAGCGGGTCCAGTCCGGCCAGATACCCACGAACAGGTGTTCAGCCTTCGATGCACTCGATTTCCCCATGAGCACACCTGACGCACCGCCCCGCGTTGAAAGACTGGGCATGGCAACGAACCGGGCGTCCGCAAGGCCCTGCACCTTACCGAAATTGAAACCGGAGAACTTCTCAGAACGGCCGGCGATATCGATCACGAGCCATTTGCCTTCCATGCTCAGCCGGAGACTCAGCCCGTCATCGTACTCCACCCTCAGCGACTCGCCCTCGATCCGCGAAAGCACCGTTTTCCCCGCAGGGCAGACAGGTAACGGACCCGCACCACTCAACAGTTTCCCGACCTGCTTCCCGTTCCATTCCGCCGTCAATTCACTTAGACCGGCGTCAGGATTGAACCAGTAACGTATGTCCCCGTCAGGCGCCACGCAGGAGAACTCATAGAGGCCGGAGTCGCCCTGCCGCAGCATCGTGTAGGATTCTGTCGACGACCGGATCGGAATGATCGTTTCCTTCCTGACCGGAAAAGAAAGATACTTCGCCGGGTTCTTCCCGGTGTGGTTTTCTTCGAACGGCATCTCCGTCAAAGGTCTGGGACGGGGACTGAATCTGAGAACGGGACTCCTATCCGCATAAAGAGCCAGCGAATCCATGAACACACTGTCAGCCTCCGCCGCGTTGTGCACCTCAACCTTAATCCCTTCGATGACACACGGGTGAAGAATCCTCTGCCTTTCTTCCTCTGAGAGCCTGTGCTGAAGGAGAGTCCAGCCCCCGGTTTCCGCTGTTGGAAGTGAGATCGGCGTACTGCGTCCATCCGCACCCCGGATAAGGACGGTGACTCCCAGTTGACTTCCCGCTCCCGGGTCATCAGAAATCCCAGGTCCGCCTCTGACCCACAGTGTCACCGTGTCAAAGTAGTCCGGCACACGCAGAGCTTCCGGCGGTCTCAAAGTGAGTGAAATCTGATCCCGCGCGCCGATCCACGCCACCTTCCCTACGTGCGGACCCCAGAGTTGTCTCTCATAGGACCGTTCAAGCACGGCATTTTCCGCGCCCTCACTCGTGACCGTCCACCCCATGAGGAGTTCAAAATCAACTGTCGGCCCGTGGGCCTGGTCTCTCTCGTTGAGAATGAATTCGTAAGGTCTGTGATCGAAAGGCCTGTCCGGCTGAATCTGTTCGGCAATCTGCGGAGGAAGGGGTCTATATGCGGCTTCCGGATCAACCGGCTTGCGGAATCTCGCGCAACCGCTCACAAGAAGAAGCGACAGGAGAACAGGAACAAGAGGAACGGCCTTCCTCATTGAGATCAATTCACCCGATGTCCCCGGCAAAGTCATTCAGCCTTTGAAAACCAGGAACTTCCGCCCGGCATAGTTGATCAACACCGCCGCCACCAGATTGATGACATACGCGACGCTTGTACTCTGATGGGCAAACTGTATCAGACCCCATCCGATTGCAGTACCGATGGCATAGCTGACAGTCGAAACAACGTAGAACAGCATGATTTCCGTCTTGCGGTCATGCTTCCCGGGATGAAATACCCAAAGCACGTTGAGAACATACGCCGTGAAGTTGGAGAAAATGAAAACGATAACCTTGATGATCAGATAGTTCCGGGAGCGAATGGCCTCATCAACGAGAGCAACATTCAGATGGAAAAGGCGCACGATCATCTCGTCCTGCGTCAACGCGGGAAACACCTTCCACGCGAACAGGAAGAAAAGCACAACATCGACGAAGGTAGCCGCGCCTCCGGCCAACCCATACTTTATGAACTGAATGACCGGATGCGCTTCTCTCCGGGTAAACTGGATCAGGATCTTCTTCACAGCGATTTTCCCCTATACAGATCAGTCAAGTCCGTGGGCAAGCCACGCCTTCACGCTCTCGGACAACGGAAGGACTTCCCGAATCCTGCATTTCACTTCCCCGTCTTCCGCCGGCACGGTAACCTCTTCCCCCGTCGAACTCCCTGCAAGCGCTCGCGCCATGCGGGTTTCAGACGAGATGATACCCAGCTCCTCATCACGGTCCCACGCGCCGAGAATATAGTACATTTCCGTTCTCCCGTCAGGATATTCCAGCCTCACGCCCGTCGCGACGCCTACGCGATCGGACGGGTAGCCGGAGAAGTCCGTCGGCTTCACCTCCTGCAGCATCGTCTGCAGCTCCTCTTCCCTGCGGAAGAGAATCTTCTGCATATCCTTGGCCGCCTTATACTCGAAGTTCTCCCTCAGGTCCCCATAGCTTCTCGCCACGGCGATTTCCTTACTGTTCTCGGGAATCTCGACTTTCTGGATATTCTCCAACTGCGCCTGCCGCTCCTTGTAGCTTCGCTCGGATGTCACGGGACCTTTCGAGGCCGAAGCCGGCGCCGATGAGGCATCGCCACTCAAGGCGGCCTGCAACTCCGGAAACATCTTCACCATCTGACCCATTACAGAACGTCGATCCATCGCCGGCCATGCCGACGATTCCTTAATCCGGAGAAGGAACTCCCTGCGCCGCGTTTCGTTCATCGCTGCAAGCGCGCTCTTCAACCAGTCGTCTTTCCTGAACCGCTCTCTGAGCTGATTCTGCGCTTTCAAATGATCGCCGCTGCGATCATGTTCGAGCGCGGCAAGTATTCTTTCCGCCAGGTCCCCTTCGCTTCCCATTGCCCAGTCCACGTATTTTCCATGATGCCGCATCAGCCAGTTTAACATCTGCACATCGATCGACCGGTCATTGAAGGACTCTTGATAGATCCGGCGCACTTCGCTCTCACGACCGTTCTTGAGAAGGACATCCATCGCCTCATTCAGAGACGTGAGACTGAATTCAGGGACCAGGTCCAGGAACGCAGCCAGCACGCGTTCGCGATCCGCCGCAAGGAGAGCGGCAAACAACGCGCGTATCTGTATCGCACCCAGCTTCCCAACCGCGTCAAGGAGAACAGGCTCCTTCAGCAGTTCGGCAACTGCGGCGCCCGTGTCCACATACTGTGCGGGAATGTTCAAACGTTGAGCGGAAACAAGAACCCGTGACAGAAGGCCTGGGCGTCTCCTGCCCGCGCCCTTGACGACGAACGCAAGCCGCTCGCCGATGATCTCTTCAGATTTCTCTCCAACCACCGCCATGTCCTCAGGATTCAGCAGCTCCACCATTCCCAGGATCTTCTCCATGTCCCGCTCTTCCGCCAGCGAGGCAAACCATTTCTCATCTACCTTCTGTTCTTCGTCGTGCAGGACGATCGGCTCACTGCGCTTAGCGGGGATCTCAACCAACGGATCCTTTTTCAAAGCCTTCCGGGCACCGTCCCAGAATCCCTTCCAGTCGCTCTCGGACAGGATAGAAGGAACCAGCCGCTCCTGCACAAAAGCGATCGGCATGGACCCGTAGCTGCGGAGAGTAATTCTGACAACTTCGGCGGGGTCGTTCGCGACGAGAGCCGCGAGTGCAGCCGGATCATTGTGTTTGCGTGCCATCAGATGATCTTCATTGATCAGCTCAAGGCTTTCAGCCGCGTACTGGAAAGACATCTCGTGTTCTTTCTTGCGCTCAAAATCGATTTCCGCACGCGCGTAGAAATGGTCGATGCTCGACACCACGCCGAAGCCCCATGTTTTGTCGTGGCACATGACCCCCTTTTCCAGCGTGCGAAGAGTCTTCAGCCGGCGAAGGCATTCCCGAAGTCCCACACCGTTGTCGATGCCCGAGCTCGTGATGATGGCGCGGGACTCGGGCGTGTTGCCAAGGATACCCAGACAGACCTCTTTCCAGGTATTTCTGAAGCCTGCATCCGTTCCCGCCCATTGCGCACGAAGAGCCAGGAGCTTCAGCCCGGCCTCCTTGTCATCGCGCTCCCTCAGAGCATCCTGAAGAAGTTCTGCAAGAGAGCGCGCTTCTTCCCGCTCATCCGCAGGCAGAGCCTTCAGCATCCCTATCAGTTCCGTCGCGGATATGTGCTCTGCTTCGAGTTTCTCTAAAAACTGTTCTTCAAGTGTAGCGATATCCATTTAGCCCTCGGTGTTCAAATGAGTGCAGAGAAGGTAAAGATGCAGCCTCCAGTGTCAACTGCTAACAGTCATCATTTGTGCTTCGCGCGTCATTCACCTGCCCAATCACCGCCCCGTCATGGGCCTTCGGCGACATTGGTACACCCCATCTCCACCCCTGTCATTAGGCACTGCATGCCGTCACGATTGATACGAAAGAAATGGCCGATGACACCGCACTGCGATCACCTCCCGTCAATCGTTTTCTTATCTTCGTTTAATGAAAAAAAACAACGACACACTTTACTTTCCCCACCGGAGGCATATTATAGGTCCATATTCCAGTCCATGATCGAAAATACACAACACGTCGTGTCTTCGACTGTTGAATCAATAGGAGCATAGGTATGAGTGTTAAGCGTTTCAGTACAACCATGATCATGGGCGTGGCCGTTCTTGCCTTGGCCGCCATCACAGTAAGTTCAATCGCACAGACTGCGGCAGTGTACTCAGTCAATGTCGTCGGGTTTCAGAAGATCAGCGCCAAGTCCAATAAACTGGCTCTCGTTCAGGCTCCGTTCCTTGCCATCTCCAACACGTTGGACGGCATCATCGGCGACCAGCTCACCGGAGGAAAAGGATTCACCGGTGCAGATCAAGTTTTCTACTGGGATCAAGATGCTCAGGACTATATGCGCTTCTGGCTCAAGAATGACGGTCTCTGGTATACGGGAGATGCGGTTCCTCTGCCAGCAACTAACTTTTTCATAGATCCGGACATCGGTTTCTGGCTCATTTCAAACTCCTCCCAAGTGCGGACCGATCAGACTGTGGTCGTTGTCGGCGATGTCGTTGATGATGATGCCATCACGAACACGCTCGTTGAAGGTCTGAATATGGTATCGTATCCATACAGTGCTGAAGTAGATATCAATGAATCAGGCCTGACCAATGCCCTCGCGGCTAAGGGAGCCACAGGGGCTGACAACATATATCTCTGGGACACGGATCAAGGAAAGTACAACCGATACTGGCTGAGTAACGCTGGTCGCAAGTGGTATACCGCTGATGCGGTTCCAGTCATCGCAACCGGAGTTAAAGTGGGCGGTGGCGTTGGTTTCTGGTTCGAACGTAGGCCAATATCCACTTTCTCCAATTGGGTTGAATTACGACCCTATACCCTGAACTAGAATAGTTTTTAGGTATAATGAAAATCTCTTGACTGTCGTTCAAGTTTCTGCAAAATCCACAGACTTAACGATAACTCTGACAATAACTCTGACAGCAGGCATGTAAGTAAGAACCGAAGGAGCAAAAATGAAGAAACTAGTCATCATGATCGCATGTTCCGTTATTGCCGCAACTGTTCTTGCGGATGGCATCAACTGGTCCGCGTACAACAATTATTTGTTCGAGTCTAACGGTACCACCAAGCTCAACGGTGACACGCTTTCGTCAGTGGGCTCCTTTGTTCAGTTGCTGTGGGTGGGTGGCGACGGTGTCGTCGGCGATGCCGGTACCACGGGTGATGGCACAATCCTCGGTAATGATATCGTGGTCGACACTTGGTGGGTCGGCGGCGGGAATGGTGGGCTCGACGGCTGGTTTGATTTGGCTTCTGTCACAGAAGACGGATCCAATCCCAATGTGGTAGAGAATCGCTGGTACTTTGGTCGCGTATGGAACGCGCCGTCTCCGAACTTCGCTGGCGGAGATGTCCCGACAGGTGCTTCCGTTCGCTATGCCAACAGCTCAACATGGCAATATCCGAGCACGCTCCCAACTGGTGACACCTTCGACATCACGCAATCAGTCTCTCTCAGCACAACCCTCTCAGCCGTTCCTGAGCCTACAGTTCTTGGACTTGGCCTCATTGGTTTGATGGTTGTCCGTCTGATTCGCCGTCGTAAGTAAACAATCGGTAGCTTTAACCGGAAAAGGCGACCTGCAAAGGTCGCCTTTTCTGCTTTCATATTTGCGCTTCTTCCGGACAGTTCTACTGCATTCGCTTCAGAAACTCGCCCGCAATTCTATTCTCTGGATCAATCTCAAGCACGCGCACCAGCTCCGACTTCGCCTCCCCTTCTCTATGGGTGCTGATGAGAAGACTTGCCAGGTTGAGCCGGGCCTGAATATCGTCGGGCTTGATATCGAGAACCGTGCGCAACTGAATCTCTGCCGCATCTGACTGGCCAAGCTCTGAAAGCAGTACCGCCGCATTATTGCGGGCCTGGATATGACTTCGATCTCCCCGAAGGACCACTTGAAAGGACTTGAGCGCTGCTTCCGGCTCACCCCCGCGCATCCGCGCAACTCCCAGATTGTAATGGCCCTGAAGATTCCCGGGATTGGCCTCAACCGATTTCTCAAAGTACCTGGCCGCCTTCTCCATGTTCCCCTCTTCAGCAAAACCAAGACCTTTGTTCAGGTAGTACAAAGTCAACTCATCCCGCGCATCCTCTTTGACTACATCGGCGAGCAGGTTCTCCACCGGCGCGTAGTCATCCGTCAGCACGATGGGCTTGGCGCGGGCGAGCAGTCCTTCCACTTCTTCGCTCGTCAGAAGTCTTCCGCCAAATTCCGGATGACGCCGCGATACAGACGAAACCACATCGGTCAGATCCAGATCTGCCTTCGAACATACAACGACATAGGTCCCCCTGAACTCCAGGTTCCTGTGACAGAAGAAGACCTGAACGGAAGGAAATGTCTGCCGCAATGTCGAGACGATGGAGGCAAGGAAGCGACCATGCCCGAAACGGTCGATCATATTCAGCATGTAAACTCCGTCGTCCGCCATTAACATGCTCAGATCGTCATGAAACTCCTTCGTGGTGAGGTGATACGGTACCGAATAGTCATTGAATGTATCACCGCAGACCGCCCTGTACGGAGAGACGTCCCCGACCAGACGCTTCCTCGAAATCAAATCACTGACAAAGTTCCTCGCATCGTAATTATGCTCGCGGATCGCTTTCCTGCGAACATATCCGCATGCCGCAACAGCCGCACGAGTAACGGCGGGGTCAATTTCTGCCACATCGACAACGCTGCCCGGCCGGGTCAAAGCGATGTACTGAGGAAATGTGTACGCTCCACCGCCAATCACCAAGGCACGCACAGGCTTTCCGGATTCAACGCATTTATCGAGAACGGCTTCATAAACCCACCAGTACTTGTAGAGCAACTCTGTCAGGTCAGTCATATCCGTCTTGCTGTGTGCCATCTTATCCAGATACATCGCGCGGATATTGCGTCCCTCATCAAAAGACTTCACGGTGATCGCGGAATACTGACTTTCATCATACAGAAGAACGTTTGCATCGGGCCTCCTGACAAGGCCAAGATGCTCTCCGATTACGCGGGCTGCGGGCAGACCGGCAAGAAGGCCGCCGACAAGCGACAGAATCAACAGCATGCAGACAAGATAGGGCAGTCTCCCGTTCGCGTAGCCAAACGACAGAATGGAACACACGCCCGCCACGAGAAAGAAGACTCCTGAAGCACCAAGCGCGTCCACCAGGTAGAAACCGGTCAGAAAAGTCCCTACAATACTGCCGCAGGCTCCCCACGCGTAAACACTTCCCATGGTCCGGCCAACCGACCTTCTCGACTCTATGGCCATTTCAGCAGCCACAGGACTCACCACGCCGAAGGCAACGGCGGGGAGAAGAAAAGCTCCCGTAACGTGTATGAGAATCTGGGCGGGATGTGAGAACTCCCACAGGTACTGCCACTCACTCAGCAGATTGCTGACGACCGGAGCGGAAAGACAGGCAACAGAGCACACGGCAAAAAGCAGGGGAAGACTGCGTCTGCACGCAAAACGTGCGGCGATTCTCCCACCAACGTAGTTACCCAGCGATATGCCTGCCAGAACCACTCCGATGACCGAGGTCCAGGTGAAGATAGACTGCCCGAGGTGCATGGCTACCACGCGCCCGGCCGATAGCTCCATCATCATGACAAGCGTCCCGGCGAAGAAAATCGCCACATAGGGCAAAGCTATCGAAGGCTCCCTGTCCCGGCTGTCTACTTCTTCAAGGTGGACCATGGAGGAGAGAATGACAGAAAACAATCAGTTCCGCACGCATGTATCAGCATGGCAGACACGTTCCTTTCCGCGATGAAGGCGAGAAGCTGTCATTGCCAGGAGCGCAGTGACGAAGTTTACTCGAAATACGGCTTCCCGGCCTCAAACAGCGAGAGCCGGCGCCTGTATTCCTTGATCATTTCGTCGTCGCCGTCCCGGCGGGCGAACCGCACCGCCGAACTTGAATATCTGACCGCAGACTCGAAATCGCCGGCGGCCGCGTGCGCTGTGGCCAACGTATCCAGATACCTCGGCGCCTCCGGCCCGACTACATCAATAAGGCCTTCCGCAATCTCAACAGCCTCGGAACGTTCCTCCGCGCTCGCATCAGATTTCGTGGCCAGGTACCAGGCCAGACCGTTTCTAACGGGGACGTTATCCTCATCCGTTGCGAGAATCTCTCTGAGAATGGACACCGCCCCATCCACATCCCCCTGCTCTTTCCTGCATCTGGACAGAAGAATCAACGAACCCAGCCGGACATCGAGAGACAACGGTTCTCCCGATGCCAGGATTCTTCTCGCGGCGAGATCTTCGGCTTCTTTGTACTTACCGTTGGCACCTAAGGCCTTTGCCAAAGCTAGACGGAACGCCGCGTTCTCGGGGTCTTTCTCAACCAGCCCTGCGGCAAGATCCAGAGCCACGGCAAGTTCCCCGGCTTTAATGAGCCGCCCGACCCGCTGGCTCTCTTCAAACAGATCCAGCATATCCTTCACATCCGGAAGATCTTCGCGGTTGTCAGGGCCCGCCTGCCGCTCGAATCGTGTCGTGTACCCCAGGCTCTCCAGCGTACGCCGCTCCGTCTCGCTCAACTCGACCTCGGACCCACTCACTTCCCTGAATGATCTCTCAAGCTCATCCAGCAGAGCGGCGAGTTTAGCTGCCTTATTGGGATCCAAGTCACAGAGGTTCCGCATCTCTGCCGGATCAGATTGCAGGTTGTACAGCTCGGGGCGCGAAGTGTGAATGTACTTCCATGGATAGTCGACCAGTCCGCGCAAAGGAGCCCAGTGGTGCTCTGTGTAAGGCATCTCCGTCTCCATGTAGACGGGCCCGGATCGGGTGGGAGAATCGCGCAATGCCCGATGCAGGGAAGGAGCTGAGGCGGTGGACAATGTGACTCCACAGAGCCTGGCTATAGTAGGAGCGACGGACGCGATAGATACGGCCCCCGACACAATACGCCCCGAGGGAAGCTTGCCTGGTTGTACGAAGATCATCGGAACGTGAACGGCACCGTCATACAGAAGAAGTCCGTGCTGCTTCTCACCGTGTTCGCCAAGGCTCTCTCCATGATCTCCGACCAGCACCACAAGCGTCCTCTCCGCGATGCCCTCTTCTTTCACATAGTCGAGCAATCGTCTGATCTGGAAATCCATGTAGGCAATTTCGCTGTCATATGCATCACCCGCAAAATTCTCCGGCACATATGCCTGCTGCCAGATATAGGGTTGGTGAGGGTCAAAAAGGTGAACCCAGCAGAAAAAGGGATCACTGGAACGCCCACGCAACCATTCAAGAGCACTATCTACGACTTTCTCCCCTGATCGATGACGCCTCAGCCATGCGTCCGGGTCGAAGTCTCCACCCACATCGTCGTCATAGAGGTCAAAGCCCTGATCCAAACCAAACTTCGCATCCAGAACAAACGCAGCTATGAAAGCGGCAGTCTGGTACTTTGCCGTCTTGAGGGCCTCGGACAAGAGAGTTGTCTCGCGGCTCAAGCTTCTGGCCCCATTGACCCGCAAACCGTGTTCAGGCGGCTGAAGCCCGGTCAGGATACTTGTATGAGAAGGCAAAGTCAGTGGAACGGCAGTGTATGCACGCTCAAAGAGGACTCCGGACTTCGCCAGTGCATCCAGTCCGGGCGTGAAAGCTCTCTCGCAGCCGTAACAGCCGATTCTGTCCGCCCGGGTCGTGTCCATTGTGACAAGAATCACGTTCGGTCTGTCGACGCGTCCCGAACAGGAGACGAGGAGAGCGGCCAGGACTCCCGGCAACATGTATTTCGCGATCTTACTCATAAGCTGGTGGATGGCTCTCTTGACTGTACAGAACGACAAGCGTCGTGAGAATGTATCACTGAAGGATACCTTATGAAAAGATACGTGTTGAAAATCGGTCCCTCGGACGACGGGAAAACACTGGTTGATGTAATTGCCCGAATTGCGGCGATTTCCCGGAAGAAGGCCAAGACCGTTCTGGATGATCGCAATGTCTTTGTGAATCAGCGGCGGGTGTGGATGGCAAAACACAATGTCCGCAAAGGCGACATCGTCGAGTTTCCGCGTCCTGAAGAATCCCGGCAGATGACAACTGTCACCGTGTCCTTTGAAGATGACCTTTGCCTCGCGGCGGAAAAGCCTTCAGGGATCCTCTCGACCGGGAAAGGAAGTCTGGAAGAGCTATTGCGAAAACAGACCGGCATTCCCGGACTGCTGGCCGTCCATCGCCTCGATCGGGACACATCCGGCATTCTTCTTTTCGCTAAGGCGCGCAAGTTCAAAGATCTCATGATCGCCGAGTTCCGCGACAGGAATGTCGGGAAAGTCTACGAGGCGATTGTCGTCGGGAATTTCCCCATCGGCAAACGCTCTATAACCACCCCCTTTGAGGGAAAGCCCGCGCGAACGGAAGTCTTCTGCGTCAGCCGCACAGAGCTTGCCTCGCATCTTCGCTGCTCACCGAAGACAGGACGGACGCACCAGATCAGAAAACATCTTGTGGCCGCCGGACATCCGGTTCTCGGCGACAAACAATACGGCACTTCAAAGGATCTTCCCGGAGAACTCAGAGGAGTAAGGCGTCAGATGCTGCACGCGGCTGAGCTCAGTTTTACACATCCCGTCAGCGGAAAAACCGTCATCTGCAGGGCGCGACTTCCAAAGGACTTCCGGGCCGCTCTCAAGCGCCTCAAACTGGCGTGAGGAATCAGGCATCGCCTGCAGGCGAAGAGCGGCGGGTCCGGGAAAGAAACGTCGAGGCCGCGTCAGGTGAGCAGGTGTTCATCGCTCGGATCGTGCTCTGCTTCCATCTTCCCGGGCCTCCACGGAACGTGGCTCAGGATAAAGGACAGAAGGCGGGTGCCAAAGAGCATTCCCCCGCCGAACAGAAGAAGAGCCTTCACCGAGTAGCCCCCGTACGCTCCGCTGAAATCGCCGAGCAGCGCCCCGCCCACCATAATCAGCAGGATGACCGGCGTAATGAATCGCACGCAAATGTCCCATAGAGAAGGCAGGCGCACCCCGCCCGACTCATTGACGTGGCGGCGCATGACCTGCGACTTCAGAAGCCACGCAACGAGGATGCATTCGAGAATGCCCCCGATTATCAGGGCATAGTTGTTGATGAAATGGTCTACGATATCGAGAATCAACAGTCCGGCCTGCGTTGTGAAAACGATGCTTCCGATCAGTCCTATTCCGCAGATGATGCTGACAGCCTTCCGCCGGGAGACCATGAACTTGTCACAGATTGCACAGCTGAATGCTTCCGTCAGCGAGATCATCGATGAGATGCCCGCCACGATCAGGACCAGGAAAAACAGGACACCGAAGAGCTGATTGAACATGGGAAGCTGATTGATTGCCTCCGGGTACACGACAAAAGCCAGACCTGGACCGCTCGCGATGGCCTCCTCGAAGGGAACTCCTTTTGCCTTCGCCATAAAACCTATTGTACCGAAGACGGCAAAGCCCGCTACGATAGAATACGCACAGTTGACGAGACAGGTTGTGATCGCAGTGCCGGTGATATCGGTCTTCTTCGGCAGATAGCTCGCATACGTAATCATGATCCCGAACCCCAGGGAGAGCGTGAAGAAGATCTGACCGAAGGCCGCGACCCACACCTTCCGCCCACCTGCTGTAAGAAGGCTGATTCTCGACAGATCAGTCTTGAGATAGAAATCTCTGATTGCCTCCATGGCTCCATCGAGACGCACTGACCAACCCACCAGGATCAAGGTCAGGACAACCAGGAGGGGCATGAAGAACAGACAGGCCTTTTCGATACCCCGGTTGACCTCGCGATAGCATATGGCCCAGCAGATGAACCATGCCAGGGCTGTTCCTCCCAGAATCGGCCAGCGAATGCCACCAAGGTTGAACGGACTGTTGCTGGTCTGCAGGAATGTCTTGAAGAAGAACGCCTCCGTATCCGCCCCCCACCCCAGATTCAGCGAAAGGCAGAAGTAGTTCATGCACCAGCCTATGACTACGGCATAGAAGAGGTTGATGCCGAAAAAGGCGACTACCGGCATCCACCATCCCAGCGGCTCCCACAGTCGATTGATACGCGCAAAAGCGAGAGGCGGTGAGGCCTTCTCACGATGGCCCAGTGCGTATTCGAGAATCATCAGCGGAATGCCGGCGCAGAACAAAGCCACAAGATAGGGAATAAGAAATGCACCGCCTCCGTTCTCATAGGCCATGTAGCTGAAGCGCCAGATGTTGCCTAAGCCGATCGCCGAACCAATCGCGGCGAGAAGGAATCCGATTTTACTTCCCCATATCGCACGTTGACTTGACGCGGTCATGAGAACCCCTCCTGATCAGATAACAAGAGATTGTGGCGGGAGCCCGGGGTCGAAACACTAACTCCTCAGGCGGTAGGTGATACGTCCCTTGGTGAGATCGTACGTGGACATCTCAAGTTTCACCTTGTCGCCCGTGGTGATCTTGATGAAATGTTTGCGCATCTTCCCTGATATATGGGCGAGGACTTCGTGACCGTTGGCCAGCTTCACCCGATACATTGTCGCGGGAAGGACCTTGGTCACAACGCCGTCTATCTCGATTAGCTCTTCCTTATTGCCTGCCGCCATAAAACCTCCGGATTCATACTCTCAGGGCCACATATGCTACTTATCCCCTCGTGAGAGTGCAAGAGACGTTTTCAACATAGAGGATCTGCCTATTGGATCTGCGCGAAACGAGGGTCCTTCCTGATCGCCTCAATATAGGGCGCATCACCGGCAAGCCACGAACGCATTGCCGTTGAATGAGTTCGACTCAATTCCTCAAGTATGGTCCATGCCTGGTCCATCCTGGAGAGCCCGGCGTAGCCACAGGCGATGGCAAACCGGACCGCACCGTTTTTGGGCATCAATTCGGAAGCCCGCGTGAAGGCCGTCACAGCTCCCTGGTACTGCTCCGTCTCAATCAAGACATAGCCGTATCCATACCACATCATTCCCGAGCCCGGGTACTTATCCACAAGCGAGGCCAATTCGCTGATAGATTGATCCGTCTCGCCGAGTTCGAAACGGCATTTGGCCTCGTTGAAATCAAGTCCAGCACAAGCGAAGCCCGTCTCTCTCAGCATCTCCGAGGCCTCCAGCGCACCCGTCCAATCACTCGACTCGAGACGGGAAAGGATCATCCTGATGCGATAGATGATTTTCTTCAGATTCCCCGATGTGCCCTCGCCCAGCATCCACTCGCAGAATGTCGCGAAATGATCTCCACCCAGTACCTCCACGTAATCTTCTTTGTCAGCATCAAGCCAGTTGGCGACTTCGAGCGCCTCGACAAGGTTCATGGATCGCCATGTCTGATCACTCGGTTTCCCGGCCCCCCGAATCATCGCCAGCATCTCTGCGTTAAACCTGGCAATGAGGAATCCCGGATCGATATCGAGCGCACGTCGAAGAGCCTTGTCGGCATCATCATACCGCTTAAGCCGGATAAGGGCGGAGGACCACCCGACAAGAAACGCCACATCATTTGGATTCGCCTTGAGGTAGCGGCGGAAGTAGGCGTCCGCAATACCGTATTGTCCCGCAAGAGAGCAGACCGATGCCATACGCTGGATGAGCTTCATATTCCCGGGCTCGATGCTGAGGGCGCGGTCGAGTTCGCGCTTCGCCTGCAGCCACTCCTCCTGCTGAATATACCGCTCAGCAGCCCGGGCATGTGTTGCCGCTCCACCCTCAATCTGCCCGATTTTCATGGAGAGATCCTGCGCCGCGGATTTCATCGTTCTCTGATTCATCGCCGCAGATTCCTGGAAAGGAATCCTTGGAATGCCGCCGCGGAAAAACGGTTCCGAAGATGTGGGTTTCTCCATAAGATCGACAGCAAGTCCATCGATGAAGACGACAGTCTCCGAGGCCGGCGCAAGGCGCACGATCAGGAGCAGTCCGGTAAGAACCGTCAGGAATACCGTCCTCATGAGCCTTTCCTCCACTCCATGAGCATGCGGTCAAGCCTCTCTGCCGAGAATCCGGACAACGACGCACATACGAACATCGCATCCGACAGCGCCTCCCGGTCGTGCGTCGTGGATACGGCCAGAACCGCGACCCCCGCCCCCTCCGCCGCACGTATGCCCGCGGGCGTATCCTCTATGGCAATACATTCGTCCGCATGGACACCAAGATCAGTAACCGCCTTCTCATAGGAGGCGGGATCAGGTTTGCTTGCCTCCACGACATCGGCGGTAACCAGAACGTCAAACGCATCAGTTAAGGAAAGACGCTGAAGGATCGGCATGATGTCGGAGGCCAGAGCGCCGCTGCAGATTGCCGTCTTCGCTTTTCCCTGCAAATCACGGATCAGTTCGAGAACGCCGGCATATGCGGCAAGAGGTGCTCTTTCAGACAACTCGACAAACGCGCCTGCCTTCCTCGCCACCAGTTTCTGCAGTCGGCTGTCATCCAGATCAACGTTGCATTCCCGGTACCTTGCGCGAAAAGCGTCGCGGTCATCGAACCCGATGTACGATTTGAGATAGTCGTCCCAGGAGAAACCTAAACCCTCGGGGACGAGAATCTCCTGAAAAGCCGCATAGTGAAGCGGCTCCGTGTCTACAATCACGCCGTCAAAGTCGAAGATAACAGCTTTCAGCATCGTCATTCCTACGCAGTAAGGCAACAGATCAGGTGGAAGAAATACTGGAAATCGAACGCCGCGACCAATGAAAAAGACTGCAACATCCACTATCGAAGAAGTTTAACGACGGTATCGTCGGAAACCTGTGAGAAGTCCTCGTAGTGCATACCCACGGCGCGGAAATCTGCAGGTACTTCCAGGCAAACCACCTCATCGGCCTCCGTACTGAGAAAATCATACGCGTTACTGGACGAAACCGGAGTCGCGGCAATCAGGCGGCTCGGTTTGCGCGCGCGAATCGCGCGCAGGGCGGATACCATCGTCGAACCCGTTGCCCACCCGTCGTCGACTGCGACCACGATTCGGTCCCTCAGTTCCGGGCCAACGCGGCCGGGGGTGTAAAGGGCGCGCTGTCGAAGCAGGTTTTCCTTTTGCCGGGCGGCTTCCCTTTCGATGTATCCCTCCGTCACGCGCAGTTCGGAAGCGTACTCGTTCAGAAAGACGTTCCCTGATTCGTCCACCGCACCCATCGCGACCTCAGGCTGTCCCGGAAAACCGAGTTTGTGAACAAGAATGAGATCCAGCTCACAGTCGAGAAGCTTGGCCACAGCCGCCGCGACGCTGACGCCGCCACGCGGAATTCCGAGAATGATTGCCCCTGCAGAAATCCTCTCTCTCAGCTCCTCCCCGAGAAGCAGACCGGCGGAATATCTATCTTCAAAGCTCATCTTATCCCTTGATACACAGCACAGGCAGAAGGCGCGCGACTTTGCGGGACAGTCCGGCCCGCGAAGCTGATTCGACCACTCGGTTCACGTCTTTGTAGGCTTTTGGGGCTTCCTCGGCCAGGCCCCGATATGATCGGCTTTTCACTGTAATACCGTAATCACAAAGCTCCTTCATAACCTCTTCCCCCCGCCATTGCTTGCGCGCCTGGTTTCTGCTCATGTTTCGACCCGCGCCATGACACGACGACCCGAACGCCGTTTCCAGACTTTCTCGCGTTCCGGCAAGAATATATGACGCCGTTCCCATTGTGCCACCAATGAGTACGGGCTGTCCGAACTTCCTCAATGAAGCCGCGACATCCGGATGCCCCGGACCGAGAGCGTTCGTGGCTCCTTTCCGATGGACGAACAGCTTCCGTTCCACGCCGTCAACGCTGTGAGATTCTTCCCTGCACGTATTGTGAGACACGTCGTAGAGCAGCGTCAGCTCCCCCTTCTTCAACACCTTCAGGAATGCATTCCGCGCCAGCGATGTAATAATCTGACGATTCGCCAGTGCGCAGTTGATACCGCACTTCATCGCGCTGATATATGCCCTGCCCTCCGGAGAAAGGATAGGAGCACAGGCCAACTCGCGTTCGGCAAGCGGGATTCCATACTTCTCCGCGGCTTTGAGCATTTCTTTAAGATAGTCCGTTCCTATCTGGTGTCCGAGTCCTCGTGAACCGCAATGTATGCTCACGACGCACTCACCCCGCCGCAACCCGAATCCTTCCGCCACTTCTTCATCAAATACCTCGTCAACCACCTGTATCTCAAGGTAGTGGTTGCCCGATCCCAGCGTACCCATCTCCTCCCGCTGTCTCTCTTTCGCGCGGCTGGACACCGCGCCCGGATAGGCCCCGTCAGCCCTTCCGCCGCACTCTATCCGCGCGAGATCTTCCGGATAGCCATAGCCCTGCTCAACCGCCCATTCAGCGCCGCCGGAGAGCATATCGTCCATCTGCGAATCGTTGAGGCGAATCGCGCCCGTCCGGCCCACACCGGCGGGCACTGTGTTGAACAGCGTATCGGCAAGCGTAGATGCCTTATGTTGAATATCACCCCATTGAATACCCGTATTCAGAGTGCGAACCCCACAGGATATGTCGAAACCCACTCCGCCCGCGGAAACCACACCACCGTCTTCCGGATCAAAAGCGGCCACTCCCCCTATCGGGAATCCGTATCCCCAGTGTGCATCCGGCATTGCGAACGACGCTTTGACAATGCCCGGCAGGCAGGCCACATTTGAAACCTGCTCGCGGACCTTCTCATCCATCTCGCGTATGAGCGTCTCGTCGCCGTAGATCACTCCGGGAACCCGCATACGACCCTCACGCTCGATAGTCCACTCGGCATCGCCAGTTCGTCTCAGGCCACTCGTGTTCATCTAAGCCATCTCCTGAATCACACATCCACCACACACTGCGCTGTCCAGATTCCGTTGTCGTCTTCACCTACACCCAATGCGGTGTAGGTTACCCCCTTGACTTCTACAACAGGCTGATGTTTCCCCGAGGACAGCGCCTCGCCCCACATGGAAGCAGACAATGAAAGTCCGCTGAGACAGACCTCATATCTGCCGAAGACCATCTTCCGGACTGCCATTTCGTAGACCAACGCACTGAGCCATTCAACGAGAAGCAACTCCATGCTGCTTGCGGAACAGTTGATCTGCACTTTGTTCGAGGCAGTCACGCTGCCCGGTTCGGTTACGACGGCCGTCAGAGCCATCGCGGCCTCCGCAAAGGCCTCCGCCGCTGACGGACCCTCACCCCGAATCCCTATGTCAGCACCGTGCTCGAAATGACTCCACACTTCCCTCTCCTCTCTCAGCTCAAGCTTACCCCCATAAATGTCCGCAGACAACTCCGCCAATCTCGCCTTGATCATGCAAGTTCCCGCCACTAGTCTTTTCCGCATGACGAACACGGATTCACACTGGCTGACGATACAAGATCGACTGCAGGCACTGGGCACGGCGGACCTCGCCATTGAGGCATTCCGCCGACACTACGAACATCTTCTCACGGGCGGGATCAGCAAGTTATCGGAAGCGCACATTCAACCGGTCGGACCCCTCACAGGTCTTGAAGATATCTCTGAGGATCATCTCGATCCCGCGGATGCAGTTGCAAAAACCGTTGTCCTTAAACTGAACGGGGGACTCGGAACAAGCATGGGCCTTGCCGGCCCGAAATCGTTTTTGACAGTCAAGGACGACTACTCATTCTTCGACCTCATCGTCCAGCAGGTCCGGTCGCTTCGGTCGCGGATGAACTGCACCGTCCCCTTGATCCTGATGAACAGCGCCGGCACGGAGGGTGTCACGGCCGAGGGACTGGAAAGATATCCCGACATCGGCGAGAAGCAGATCCCTATTCCCTGCAGCTTCCTCCAGAACCGCGTCGTGAAACTGCGACAGGACTCTCTTGAGCCCGTGGTGTGTCCCGGTAACCCGCAACTCGAGACCTGCCCGCCGGGCCATGGCGATATCTACGTGGCCCTTCAGACGTCAGGCGTGCTCGAAGCCCTGCTCCGCCACGGGTACCGCTATGCCTTCGTCTCGAACTCCGACAATCTCGGCGCCACACTCGATCCGTCCATCGCCGCGTATTTCGCGCGGCAGGGCTTCCCCTTCATGATGGAAGTTACCGCGAGGACGGACGCGGACAAAAAGGGAGGTCATCTTGCGCGGGGAAAAGACGGACGTTTACTCCTGCGCGAGGTCGCCCAGTGTCCTGATAGCGAAATGGAGTCCTTCACGGATATCGAGCGCCACCGCTACTTCAACACCAATAATCTCTGGATTGACCTCGATGCATTGGCGTCCACTCTTGCCTGCTCGGGAGGAGTACTCGATCTGCCTCTCATCGTTAACGCCAAGACCGTGGATCCTCGTGACAAGGCATCGACTGCCGTGTATCAACTGGAAACGGCCATGGGCGCCGCCATCGGCTGCTTTGACGGCGCCGAAGCTCTTCTCGTTCCCAGAACCCGGTTTGCGCCTGTGAAGACGACGGAGGATCTGCTCGCTCTTCGATCCGACCTGTTCCTGCTGAGCGACGACTCCCGGGTCGTGAGCAATCCGGCGCGCTCTCTCGGCACGATCAATATTTCTCTCGATGCCGAACACTTCAGGATGCTCGAGGGTTTCCAGCGGCACTTCCCGAATGGCCCTCCTTCCCTGCTGGAATGTACGGAACTCACAGTCACCGGAGATGTCGTTTTCGGCAGAGACGTCGTACTGCGAGGGATCGTCCATCTGCGGAATAGTTCACCGTCTCAGTACCTGATCCCCGACGGTTCGGTTTACGAATCGGACGGCGAGGGAATTGACCTTTCTCAGTAGGCCTGACTTTCCCGGACAAGAAGAAGGCCGGCTCAATGAACCGGCCTTGCATCTGCAGAATGTTACTTGATTACACGGCGGCTTTCAGTTCCTCCGCCTTGTCCGTTTTCTCCCATGTGAACGAATCCAGCTTCTCCGTCCGGCCGAAATGACCATACGCTGAAGTCTCTTCGTAGATGGGCCGCAGAAGGTCGAGTTGTTTGACGATGCCGGCCGGAGTCAGCTTGAAGACCTTCCTGACCGCGCGCTCGATTTTCTCATGAGGAACTTTACCCGTTCCGAAGGTTTCGATCAGTACGGAGACCGGCTCCGGATACCCGATTGCGTAGGCCAACTGCACTTCACAGCGCGAGGCCAGTTTCGCCGCTACCACGTTCTTCGCGACGTACCGGGCCATGTAGGCGGCGCTACGATCCACTTTCGAGGGATCCTTTCCGGAGAAAGCTCCACCACCATGCCGGCCCATTCCACCGTAGGTATCAACGATGATCTTCCGTCCCGTCACTCCGCAGTCGCCCTGGGGTCCGCCGACCACGAAACGTCCCGTCGGATTCACAAGAAAGCGCGTCTTCTTCGTGATGAGTTTCTTCGGGATCTGCTTGGTAATGATTTCGTCGATAATCGCGCGTTTCAACTTCGCGTGCGAGACATCGGCTGAGTGCTGAGAAGATATGACCACATTGTCAACCCAGACCGGCCTGTTGTCTTCATACACAACCGACACCTGGGATTTGCCGTCCGGACGAAGGAAAGGAAGTTTCTTCGAGCGCCTGCCCCGTGCCAGCGCGCGCGTCAGGCGATGCGCCAGCATGATGGGCATCGGCATGAGTTCGCGGGTTTCGTCGCAGGCGTAACCGAACATCATGCCCTGGTCACCCGCGCCCTGCTCCTTAAAGAGGCCCTGCCCCGCCGTCACGCCCTGCGAGATATCGGGAGACTGACGGTCAAGCGCGACGAGAACTGCGCATGTATTCGCGTCGAAACCCATTGCGGAATCGACATAGCCGATCTTCGCTATTTTCTCTCGGACGATGTCCGCGTAGTTGAAGATCGCGTTCGTCGTGATCTCACCCGCAATAACTGCCATACCCGTCTTGACGAGCGTTTCGCAGGCTACACGGCTTTTCGGGTCCTGAGCCAGCGCGGCGTCCAGGATAGCATCGGAAACACCATCGCATATTTTATCCGGATGTCCTTCCGTAACAGATTCAGAGGTGAAGAGGTAATTGCTTATCGACATACTATTCTCCCGTTGCTTGTTTCTTCAGATTAGAGCAGTTGGCTCAGTCAACCAGTTCCAGAATCTCCGGCGCCGCCTGACGCGTCAGTTCGCGGCACAGATTCAGCACGTCGGCACCCGATTCGGAAGCGAGCGCTTCGTTTGCCAGCGTCTCTGCCTGCGAGTACTTGATACTCCGGATGGCGTCTTTGACCATCGGAACCAGCGAAGGACTCACGCTCAGCTCGTCGGCGCCCAGCCCGACCAGGAGCGGCACCATGATCGGATTTCCGGCCATTTCGCCGCAAACGCCCGTCCAAATACCATATTCGTGGCCAATATCAATAGTGTTCTTAATGAGCTTGAGAATTGCGGGATGCGTGGGTTC
>JAHIZV010000049.1 GCA_018814445.1 Verrucomicrobiota bacterium
CACTTTCGGATGCGCCAGGCAAAGAAAGGCACAGCCCTGACGGGCTTAACTACGAACAATGGATGAAGTTCGCATTGTTTGTAGTCAATGCCGTAAGGCATGTCGTGGCCTTAAGTCAGCGCCATTCCGGTCTGTCCTCACGACAGGTCGGCGATTCGCAATTTACTTTTTCCCGATGATGCTATAGTGCAATGAATGATCTTGCCACATCATAATACCGCCTGGACTCGCGTTGAGAAACACTTGTCATCATTGTGACTCGCTGCTGCGAGGAGATAGAGTCTCATGAAATGGTCGACTGCACTCCTGGTTGCTCTGCTGCTGACTCTTTACTCCATCGCGCTGGGGCGTCACGGCCTGCTTGAACCCGACGAAGGCCGATACGGTGAGACCGCGAGAGAGATGCTGGAATCGGGCGATTTTCTCATCCCTACACTGAACGGGATCCCGCGCGTTCAGAAACCTCCGGTTATTTACTGGAGTACTTCCGCTTGCTTGAAGGTGTTCGGGGAAAACGAGATCGGAGCCAGAATGCCCTCGCTCCTGGCCGCGATGGGAGTCCTGCTGCTCACGTGGTGGATCGGACGGAAATGGTTTGACCCCGCCACTGGGAGAATGAGCTTCTGGTTTCTGGCCGGAGGCCTGCAATTCTTTGTTCTCAGCCGCGGGCTGTGTCCCGACGTGGTCATGACGTTCTGGTCTACCGCTGCCATAGCCGCTTTTGTGTGGGCCAGTCTTCATTCCGCACCCACCCGGCTCCGCTTTGTTCCCTTCTTCGCCTGCATGGGGATCGCCTTTGCAACGAAAGGCCCGATCGGCATCCTGGTTCCTCTTTTCACAGCCATAGGCTGGCAATTGTCCGCGCGACTGAAGTCTATGCCGCGCGTCCGCATGCCCTGGCTTTCAGGACTCGTTCTCACAGTATGCCTCGCTCTCGGATGGTTTGCGGCCTGTTCCATACGCTATCCTGAGTTGGCGAAGTACTTCCTCCAGTACGAACTGCTTGATCGCTTCTTCAGCCACACGCATGGCCGTGGCCAGCCCTTCTGGTTCTTCATTCCCGTTCTTCTGCTGGGATGGCTCCCATGGTCTCCTCTATTCCCTTTAACTCTATGCAGCCGGACATCCGAAGCAAACGACCGCTCACATATCGCCCGGCACGCCCTTCTCGGCTGGCTTGTCCCGGCTTTTCTCCTTCTCTCTTTCAGCGGATCCAAACTGGTGACTTACATCCTGCCCCTCTTTCCCGGAGTCGCCCTGTGGTTGGCGCATGCACTTGCCAAACGCACGCGAAGCCGCGGGCTGACACTTTCTGCGATAGCGCAGACACTGATCCTTCTGAGCCTGGGCGCGGGCATGGCCGTGGTCATCCTTCGACCTGAACTCCTCCCTCGACCATTGGAGACCGACAGATGGTTTCTGCCGTTGTGGACAGTCGCCACGGCCCTCGCTGTGTCTGCCGCATGGACCATCCACCGGGGGATTACGGAGACACGCGTGGTCCGCCTCTCTCTCGCGTCGATACTCATGTGGCTGCTGCTGATGTCTCAGCTTGTGCATTTTGGTCCCGTCCTGGGAAGGCAGGCATCGTTGAAGCCATTGGCTGACCGTATCAGGCAGGAGCCCGGCTGGGAGCAGGCCCAGATCATCGTGGCGGGGAGACGGGGACATGGCATCGAGTTCTACCTCCGCCGCCTGGTGGATACCACCCGTCGCGAGGCGGATATTGTGCTCCAACCGCCGCCGGAAATAGAGGCCCGACTTCATGAATCCGTCAGTGATTTGAGGATCAGCAACGTGGGCGGGCTACCGTGTTACGTCATCGCGCAGAACGGTGACCTGGAGCGCGGCGCATTCCCTGAGACGCAGTGGACACTCCTCCAGAAAGAAGGCGTGTTTGTGCTCCTCCGATCAAACAAATAGCGGCTAGTACAGCTTCAGTATCGTAGGCAGGACACCCATCTCGCGGAGCTCTTCTACGATCTTCACTATGCCTATCAGCCATATGAACCACACCGCGGAGGACAGGTGCTTGCGAAAGACGATGGGATTAACCTGACGTTCGGCCGCTTCCTTTAAGAGTGAGAATCTGGGCCAGAAACGCGGGACGGTGCGCATGTATTCCTGAAAAGCATCGCCATGCAGGTCGCCCAGTATCTTCTCTTCATTTCTGATCGTGCCGGGATAGTACATAAGGAAGAACAGCGCGAGGATCAGCGGGATCAGCATGGTCTCAGTCGCCAACCCCACGCCCACTCCGCCGATGAGACTGAAGACGTACAGCGGATTGCGCGAAACGGAATACGGTCCATCCGTCACCAGTGTCTTCTGCTTCCATCCCGCAATATACACGGAGCACCAGATACGCCCCAGGGCGCCCGCCCCGGCAAGCATGATACCCGCTGCAAAAAGAAGCGTGCCGATCATTTCCGACCGCTCTTCCCATGCGCTTTGCGACACCGCAATCAGCGCTAACAGCGCGACAGCGAACATGTACGAGATCGGTACCCTTATTTTCTCAGTTCTGGATCGAGGCATGGCGCTCCTTAATGTATTGGCCTGTGAGCGACTCGCTTGATGCGCATATAGCCAAGGCGGTCCGTTCCGACGCCGGTGTTCAATGTCGTCACGACATCGGTTGCCGTCACGCTCCCCATGTCGTCCCACAACGGCCAGGGAAACCGGGTCAGGTTTGTCGTGCCCTGCATGTAGTACTCCTGTCCGTCAATGGTGGTGACATTGAACTGCCATTGCCCGGGCGAGCCGACAATCTCCGGCTCGCCAAATTGCAGGAAGTCGGTCGGATCGAGAGCGCGGGCCGTCAACCGTACTTCATCCAATGCATGTTCCTCGCGCGCCGCTTCGTTCGTGCCGAAAATCCTTCCGAGAAAGACCAGCGTATTGGTCGTGAACTGGTATGTGCCGGAACTGACACTGCTCATCGGCAATATGGCGGAAGCGGGCTTATGATCGATGTAGAGACGAATCCACTCCTCCTGCTTCACGGCGGCAATGTGGTGCCACTCGTTGTCGAACGGCATGGAGTTGGTCGTGATAAACCAGTCGATAGAAGTATTGTCGCCTTCCTGGCTGTCGCGCGCCTCGATACGAGGCCTGCCGCCGCCCAAAGCCAGCGACAGCGAAGCGCCGTGGTAGTAGCCTTGAATCCACAACCTGCCCATCCGAAGGATGGTCGGTCCGTCCCAGGCGCCCGGCTCGCACTTCATGATCGCTTCGATCGTCCACTCCGCCATGACCGGCGTATTGGTGAACGGATGCACAATCTCGCTTGAATAGCCGCTGAGCCCATGTTCATTCAGCAGATCATCGGTTCCGGTCCAGACGGGGTCCGTTCCGCCGGGTATCCAGTCACCCGCAAAGTGATTGGTGATAGACTGCGTCGGTATGTGCCCGAGGTGTTCGGTAGTCTTCTCGCCAACCCCCTCCTCGAACCGCCAGTGCGCCCAGGTTCCCGTCGGAAAACACTCGATGCCTACGTCATCAACAATCACTCGACTGGTGTTGGTGTCGCGGCGGCTGAAGAAGAACCAGTTGAAACGATTGCTCAGCGTCACGCCGCAGTTGCGCCACGGAATGACGCGTTGGTCGTCATAGTCCATCGCGGACTTGAGCGTATTCATGTCGTGGTAGACCGTCAGCCGCGCGAAACGTCCCGTGACAACGGGCACGCTCGACACGCCGACCGATCCCAGCGTCAGTTTCCCGTCATACGGGCGCACCCGCGCGCTGAGCTTCTTGTCGAAGCCCCACGCCAGCTCAAACCGAACGTCGGAGTTCGTCTTCTCCACGTAGAGCATGGTCGACATGCGAATGATGCCGTCATGGATGCCGGTGTTGGTGTATGTGAATCCGTGCGCGACGGCCTGGCTCTGAGTCCACTCGTGCCAATCCTGAAAATTCGCAGGCAGTTCCATCGACTTCGTGCCGGAATACGTGATGTCGTTGGTGACGTAAGCAGGCTGTGTCGCGCTCGTGCTGTACTTGCTCCAGTTCTGGAACGCCGTGAGATTCCCGGTGGGATGCTTCTCGAAGTCAGCGTACATAATCTGTGAATACGCGTTGAAAGACACCAGAAGCGCCAGACAGATCGCAAACCATTTGTTCTTCATCGCACCCCTCCCCAAAAGATAGAGAATAGCACTTTCGTGCGGATGACGGGAAGACGGAATGCGATGTCAGGCAGAGGATTATGGAGGGCGAGACTTGTCGAGCCGCGTCATACGGCATGAAGCGGCTCAGCAAGCTTCGCCCTCCACATTTTCCACACCCCACGCTCAACATCCGACGTCCAACAGCCAACTACGGCAACTGCACCTTCACTCTATAATACCCCGAGGTCTGCCCCGTTGAGTGCGGCATCACATCCGGGCCCGCCACGCCGTCGCGCGGGCCCTGACCCGGCACATTGGTCCAGGCAACATTCAGCCGGTTGCTGGAGACGTAGAGCGTATAGAGCCGGTTGCTGGACGATTCAAAGTGCACCTGAACCGGAGTACCGGTGACGGCGAGTATGTGGAAGTACGACAATGGATCCCAGGGATCTGTGTCGGCGATGTGTTCCGACTTGTTGTCGTGCGGATCGCCGTCTGAATTTGCGTAACTGTCAGTCTCATCGAGCGGGTTGAGCCCGTGATCCAGTTCCCAGCGGTCGAACATGCTGTCCCCGTCGCTATCGCCTTTTGGATGCAGAAACTCGTATGCTCCCAGGTCCGCCGCCGGAACTCCGTTGGTGTCCCCGTCGAGGGGGCGTACCATGCCCGTGAGGTCGTACCATGGCTCTATCTCTTCGGGATTACCCGCGTCAATGCACCGCGATGACTGCTGCAGCCGGTAATCACCGCCTCCCGCATTCACGAACAAAGGGTTGTCTGTGATGTTGCTGGCGCCTCCGGGGTCGGGCGTCGTGCAGGCGTACTCGAAGGATGCCGACTCGTAGTCGTCATACCAATTGTCGCCGTCCGTCGCGGCCGTATTGGAGTATATGATCGACGCGTATACGTTCCCGCCCTCTACGTAGAAACCTCCGCCATAATCTCCACTCTGATTCCCGGCCACCGTGCTGTAGGATATATTACCGCCACCTGCCAATCCACCGCCGTTGCCCTGCGCCGTGTTCCCCGCGATAAGGCAGGTGTCCAGACCTCCGTTGAGGTCTATCACCACGCCGCCGCCGTAGTCTGACGCCATGTTGTACAGCACCCTCGATTGCGACAATCCACCCCCAAGGGAACAGAAAACACCGCCGCCATAGACGGACGAGTTACTGATGATCAGCGAGTTCTGGATTTGGCCGCCTTGATTAAGATAAGGGTTATGGTACCAGCAAAGGCATCATTTGGAACGCTAACCCTGCATCCATCTTTTATTATGGTTGA
>JAHIZV010000050.1 GCA_018814445.1 Verrucomicrobiota bacterium
CGGCGTTGACTACGAGCGATGCCTGACGACGTCGGGCGTTTGTAGTGAGCCCCGTAAGGGGCGTGGGTGGCGTCGGGAGGGGAAACACGCCTCACGGCGTTGACTACGAACGATGCCTGACGACGTCGGGCGTTTGTAGTGAGCCCCGTAAGGGGCGTGGGTGGCGTCGGGAGGGGGAACACGCCTCACGGCGTTGACTACGAGCGATGCCTGACGACGTCGGGCGTTTGTAGTGAGCCCCGTAAGGGGCGTGGGTGGCGTCGGGAGGGGAAACACGCCTCACGGCGGCAGGATCATCATCTGATAGAATGCCCGCCCGAGTTCGTTGGTGTAACCGATACTCAACGGAGTTCCGTCCCCCGTGTTCGTGGAGAGGTTAATCCACTGGCCTGCGAGAAGATTTGTCCTGCATTGCAGGATGTACCGCCACCCGGGCTGGCTCTCAACCGCGAAGCCGACGCTGTTGGAGCCGTACGCTCCGAGATCCATGGTGACCGGTGCGAAGACGGTCAACGAGACGGGAATTGCAACAGGTGAACCGCCGGCTTCGGGCGAGGAAATGGTGATGGTCGCGTTGTAAGTCCCCGTGCTCAGACCCGCCGTAGCATAGAGCACTTCCAGGGAGTCCACTTCATTGCTTATCGACCCCGCAACTGGATTCACGGAAACCCATTGCGCATTAGTCGCAACACTGTAAGTGAACGACTGTCCGCCCGCATTCGATACGGCGATGTCCGAGGGCGCGGGGTCGTATGCGACGAGAGCGCTCATCGCGAGATTCGTAGGATTCAGCGACAAAGCGGGACCCGGATCGAGCAGGATGTTGTCGAAGCCGCGTCCGTCTGTGGAGATAGGGTAGTTGTCATACTGTTGGAACTTGATGCGGAACTGTGAGTTATAGCCTATGCCGGCGGCCGCGACTGCAGAGTCCAGATCGAACTCCTGCGCGGTGAAGGCGGTAGTGAGGCTCAGGAGACGGTGCCATGTGATGCCGTCAGCACTGAAGCTGACGCCGTCTGCATTGTAATGCCCGTCGAAGCTGGCCGGGAGGCCGGTGTCTTCATCGCCATAGTCGATGTGATCGAAGGTCAGAAGCACGTTGGTTCTTCCGAGAAGATCAAGATGAAGAACTGCCTCGTTCAGCGAAGTTGCGCCGCCGCTGGTGTCGTCGTCCATCTGCAGTATGCCTGACACGACACGTATGCGGCCCTCGTTGTCGGAGTAGAATTCCCAGCCGTCCGGACTGCCCGGCAGTCCGCCACTGAAGTCCTGGGTGTAAGGTACCGGCTGAGCCATCGGCGGGGGCGGAAGAACAGTCAGGCTGACATCAATGTTCGCGGGTGAGTCGCCGGCATTTGGCGCCGTGACAGTGATCGCGGCGCTGTATTCACCGGTCGCCAGACCTGCTGTGTGGTATAGCACCTGGATGGTGTCATGCTCGCCGGAACTACTGCCTGTAACCGGGGATGCAGAAAGCCAGGCGGCATTGCTCGAAATCGTGTACGTCATGTTGCTGGAAGCGCTGCCGGAATTCCAGATATCGAAAGAGTCCGTATCGGCATCCTCGCCCAGAACAGATGCAGGCGAGAGGGCGGTCGTGTCCATGGCCAGGATCGCGGTGTAAATCGAGAACACGCCGCTGTCGGCAGAATCCGTGCCGTTGAGTGTGACGCGAACGGCGTAGTCATCGGAACCCGGGACATCTGAGGGTACCGTCCACCAGTTGGTTTTGCCCTCGTTGTTCGAGAGACTGCTTGCGATCGAGGTCTCGAACACCCCTCCGCGGTAGAGGTTGAGGTCGACTGAGTCCCCGTATGTTCCGCCGCTCCAGCGGATCAGGTAGGCCTGCCCGTGCTGCAGGACTTCATCGGTCGCGGGCGCAAGAACAGCGAGTGGCGTGCGGGTGGCGTTGTCTTCAACGTACCGAGCATTGTCCTGAATATACTGCGCGTTGTTTGCGCCAAGCCCGGGATGCGTGCCGTCGAAGCCTGATGTGCAGGACCCGCTGTAACCGGTCGTGATAAAGCGGGGATCCGTGGTCGCATCACCGGTCGCGTTGTACCCGTCAGTGGCGCCGGTTTTGCTGCCGCTGTAGAGTACGTTCGGATTGGAGTACCAGGGGATGCGGGTCCAGCCCCAGTCGTAGGACATGACGGACCTGTACTGCGTGCCGCCGACTTTCAGCCTCCAGCCATAGTTGTTGCCCGAGGAGTTGCAGTCCGTGTCGCCCCAGGCGTGGCGGCATCCGATGTTGTGCCCGAGTTCATGGGCAAAGGTGATCCGGGTGGATGCCATATAGGTGCTCGCGATCACGGCATACCTGCCGGGTTGATACGCGATGCCGGCCGACCCATCAGCATCTTTAATCACAAATGTGGTCAGGTCGGCCCCAAGTTCGGTGCCGAGATCCGTTACGGTGTCGAGATATCCGTCGTTCAGTGATGCAAGATCTCCCAGTTCGTCGATTGTCCCCATGTCGTCTGCAGTGCCGCCGGGATAGACGTAATCAGGATCCTCAATGGTCCCGAGGAGGACCGTCTCGATGTTCGTGACCCCGCTATTGGCAAAGGCCGTGTTCATGCGGTCGACGGACGCTATGATCTTGGCCTCCATGGCGGCGACGCCGCCTTCCGCAACGCGCGCTTGATAACCGTATCCGACGACGACGTCCATCGTAGTCATTGTCGCGTCCGGTTCCTCTTCCATTGAAGGAAGAGTGGGAGGGATGGACTGGACTTCACTGCTTTCCTGTGGATCACGCACAAGTGTCCCGTCCTCATCGTGCGTGCCGCATTCCGCGGTAAAGGCTGTTTCATTGAGTTCGCGAATAACCGCGGTCCCGTCGTTGAGCGTGCCGAATTCGTAGTGTCGGTTCTCATCGTAGATAACTGCATTTCCGCTGAGAACGCCGTCATGATAGACGATAAGAACATCGCTCTGATCATACCCGCGCAGTTTTCCGATCAGGGTTGATGTTCCCGCGCCACGTTTCCTGACCTGAGTGATTTCGGCCACAAGGATCTCGCCCGTTTCAACAGGTATTTCCATAGAGCCGGAGAGTCCGTCCGCGATGCGTTGAAGAGAAGGGTGGTCGATCGAGACGGCGGAAGCGTGGCGCGAATACCGCGTCAGAAGAGACCCGGAATCCGGTGCGTACGCGTTGCTCGTCTCCAGTGCTGTCTCAACAGGTTTGGCGCGGGTCTGGTCGCTGACATGGATTACAGCCGGGCGGCTGTAGGTTCTGCGGGAAGCGACGGGGGCCGAACGGGTGGCGACAGGAATGAAGAAGGCACAGCACGCGATCAGAGTGATGACTGCTTGACCATGATGAACTGAGGTATTTATGTCATATCCCCATTTACGGGAATCATACGCATGTTAATCGAGGTCGTAGAGACTATTGTCGGGGGAAATGAAGCCGCAGTTCGCGGCGGGCGCCTCTGCGGCGGTGTCGGTGTAGCGAGTACTCAATGACTCCGCATGACCGTCCGCGAACCCGACATTTGTCCGCCCGCGATGCCGGAATCCCTGCGTGCCCGCAACGGCGAGGGACGCGTCGAAATCGAGAGCGCCGGGGTAGGGCGACCTCATGAACTTGTTGGCCCCTTTCTCGTATTCGCCGTCTCCAAAGAGGGCGCACTGCGAGGGGGTCTTGATGGCGGGCAATGTTGCCGACTTCGCGGAGCCGGGGAGGCTGGCCTCGCCTCTCCGAAGAAGGCGGCCTCCGACATAGCTGGAATTGTAGTTGTAGCCCGTGTACTTGTCGTCTCCCCACTGGGCCTCCCCCCGGAATGAGGGACACTGCTGAATCTGGAAATCGGCGCCCATCTCCCAGAGGAACGACTCCCACGTCTCGGTCTGTCCGCTCCTCGAGAAAGTGCGGACGTAGGATGGCGGCAGTGATTGATCGTGCTCCGCGGCATACACATGCGCCGCGAGGACCATCTGCTTCAGATTGTTCAGACACTGGATGCGCCGGGCTTCCTCGATGCCCCTGGCGATTCCGGCTGCAGAGAGCGCCGCAAGAACGGCGATGAGGGCGATCACCACCAACAGCTCAATGAGTGTGAAGGCGGCATGGCGTTCCGCGATGAGCGATGCCGTTCTCGGTTTGAACATCGAACGCTCAACATCGAACATCCAACATCCAACGCTGAAGTCAGGATGACTCATGTGACGGCGTTGACCATCGACAATATGGACGGGACCCGGCGATTCCGATCTTGCGGTTGGACGCTTACCGATCATGAAATGCTCTCAGAGTGATGAAGTTCTGGATTTCAGCGAGAGGTAGTTTTGCGGTCACTCTGCGGATGCCGTTGCTGGGGGCGTAAGTCATTGCGTCCTGAATGATGCCGTTTGTCGTCCACTGCGGAGGCATCATGCCGTCGGCCCGGATAACTTCGATGCTCACGTCATCAGCATCGACTGATCTGAAGTAGCGCACAATCATCGCGGGCGGCGAGCAGGTCGCGCAAAGAGCGACGATAAACGGGTTCTGTTTCACGACGTACTCGAGAAGATTCGGCAGGTTGTCATCGTTCGGATCTGCGGTGTCATGTTCGACGGCGGGATTGTGCATCCAGGGAAAGGTGTTCAATCGCCACTGGACATACGGACTGACTGGAGAGACGTCAGCCACTGCGTCGACTTCGGGGTTGATCGCCCCCATGTTCTCGACTCGAACGTATTGTATCCATTTGAGACCCGTCACGGGATCAAGCGGCAGTGGAAGGGAAGAGAGGTCGAATGGCACTCCTCCGGCGCTTCCGCGATACCTCTCCGCGATCTCCGCTACCGTTTTTGTATCCCAGTCGGTGGGGATGATCGAGGGATCAACCGGAAGGGTGGGATCCGTGGCTCCACCCCACCACTGATTCCACGAGCCGAGATGGGTGTCGGTATTCACCGGATCGTATACGCGCCCCAGCGTCGGCGCGAAACTGTCTGCAAAGAGTCCGTTTGTATACGTGTGCCATGCGGCTCCGTCCTGGCTGACGGAGACTACCCCTCCTTCGATTGCCGTGGCGCCGGAGTTGATGGCCACATTGGGGTTTCCGTTGGTCCATTGCGTGGGCGACTGCAGAGCGTGCCTGCTGTTGCCGAAGACGATGAGGTCGATGCCGTAGGGGTTGAGCGGATGGTCGAGCACGCGGTGGTTAAACTTCAGAACGAGCGAGCTATTCCAGCCGAGCGTCACCAGCTCAGACGCGCGGAGGGCAGGGTAGACGGGGACTACGGGCACGCCCTCTGTTGAAGGTATCACCCCGTCATCACCCGTGGTGTCTACGGTGGGACGTCCGAGAGTTGCATTAGCATTTGTGAACAACTCGCCAGTGATCCAATCGGGGAAGAGGTTGCTCGCGCCCGCCTCGTAGTAGATGATTTCATTCGCGAATGGATAGTGCAGGGCGCTCTCGTTCCAGCCGGGCCCCGAGGCATCCTGTCCCGAGCTGAAACTCCAGGCGTCCCAGGAGTTGTTCGCGAGTTGACGGTTTGTCCATGGTCCGGAGTTGTGCGTGAAGTTCGTGCTGTGAAACACATCTTGTTCGTCGGTCGTCCAGTAACTCCAATTGCCGGAATGGAATACCGATCCGGTGTGGTCGGATGAATACGCTGTCCAGATGACTGTGTGTTCTGCCGTGTCCGGGAGTCGATCTCCCGACATGGCGGGGCGTGTGTATTCGATAGCGGAGGGCCGCAGACCCGCGGTGCCATTTGTCAGAGCGCCGGAGATCCCGTCGTCCGCATTGGTTATCGCCTTCCACATATCGAAGCCGGTCGCGGAGCCATTCCATCGATAACCCCATGTGAGCGCGTGGGGAACACGTGCGTCATGCCAGTCAATGATCAGAGCGGCCTGATTGGTTCCGCTTCCGACCCAGAACTCCAGATTGCTGATCGTCATGCCGGCGACCTGACCGACGCAGAGCGCGAGGGCCAGGACGCCGAACAACTGGATCTTCTGTTTCACTGTTAACGGAACTTCTCTATTGCCTAAACCATTTCGATGCGCGCACAACGCCGACGATGCCGGCGCCGATCACCAGCAGGACGGGCGTTCCCGGTTCAGGCACGGCATTCGGTTGCGGCCCGGGGTAGCCGCCCGTGTCGTTCCAGGCGAAACCGTAGGCGTACCCGTCTTGTACCGGTGTTGCGGAGATGCCGCTTCCGCTGGAGGTCCACGATTCATCACTTGCTGCCCCCAGCCAGAATGAGAAGGTGTCCGCCCATCCTCCCGCGCGGTCCTTGAAATGGTCATTGGGTCCGCCATAGTCCGGAATACCGGATGCTTCCGCATCAAAGCCCGCTCCGTCGAGGAACAGTCCGAGACCCGGGCCGAAATCGGTGAACAGGAGGTGCAGAGACGGGTCTGCCGAATCGAGTGCCAGCATCGCATCGGCCACGGAGGAAGGTGCGGAGTCCCAATTGAGGCTCCATGTGAATGAGTCGGCCGATGTTCCGTCGTTCCAATCGACGACGAAAGCGGCCATGTAGGCTCCCGAGCCGAACTCAAAGTCCAGGTCCGAGAAGTCAACAATTGGAACAGCGGGAGATTCCACGGATAGAACGAATACCGTTGCCAGACTCAGCCAGAACGAACGCTTCTTCACTTGTGCTCCTATTCTGCCCCTAACGCGGGGGCGTCAGTCGTGAGAGTTGAAGAGATTGTTCTGCGCATTCGCCGGGCACAAAAAAACCTCCACGCTCCTCGTTGAGCATGAAGGCCTGTGAATGAGACATGATGTCTTCCCGGCCCTCAAACCCGCGAAGGAGCCTGCAAACCTGAGAGAACACGTCTTCTGGCTTAGGGCTCTGAACCTTCCTCCCGCCTTCCCCCGAACTGCTTATCGGAGTGGCTTTGATGGGAGGTCGTCACCCATTACAGCGGCGCGACCGCGTCCGAATCTCACGGACTTCCGTTTGTTCTGACAGTGGGGTGAGTGTTGTGTTCCGTAAGGGGCGAGTCAAGAGAGAATCAAGGCGTCCTGTTCCTCTGATCTGATTCTGGTATCAAAGCCGGCTTCCATGGACTTTGTGGACCGCACGGACAGAGCGGACGAAGGCGGGTGGAAGAACTGTCCGTGCGGTCCACAGAGTCCACTATGTCCACATACCCCGAAATAGCCGCAAACGGTGCTCTTGCCCTCATAACGGTCGCCTGCGGTCTGCTCGACCGACAAATGAAAGCACAGGCCAAAGCCTTCGAGTCGGAAGGCGGTTTCACAGAGCGCCTCTATCGACGGCGCACACGTTCTCGGCGATCTTGCTAGTTTACTTCTTGTAATTGAGGCAAGTTTGACTAACGTTCTGCGTTTCCAAAGGAAACGGGGTGTAGCTCAGCCTGGCATGTCCGCCGTAGCCCGAAGGGCGAAGGAGGATAGAGCGCGAGGAGGTGCACGTCGGCAGCAGGAAGACAATTTAGATTAGCGGGGTGTAGCTCAGCCTGGTAGAGCGCTACGTTCGGGACGTAGAAGTCGCTGGTTCGAATCCAGTCACCCCGACCA
>JAHIZV010000051.1 GCA_018814445.1 Verrucomicrobiota bacterium
ATCGCCCGCGAACCAACCGCCACTCTCGCTTACAGCTGGTTTCTGCACTCGAAAAACGAAGCTAAGAAGCTATATCCTCAATTCCGCTGTCGTAAGTCGTTGATGCCCTAAGAAAACCTGTGGTCAGGCACGAATGGAACACTAAGAAAACCTGTGGTCAGGCACGAATGGAACAGAATGGAAACGCAGGCACGAATGGAAACGAATGGAAACAGGCACGAATGCCGAAGAAAACCTGTGGTCAGGCACGAATGCCAGAATGCCGAGTCAGGCACGAATGGAAAAAACGAATGGAAGAATGATGGTTGAATGGATTCCGGCATTCCTCTCGGACCACAGCTTTCTCTGCGGCATGATCTGGATTGCTTCGCCCCTCAGGGACTGACTCGCAATGACTGCATCTCTCCGGATGGAGATCTCGATTCGATGTTCAGTGTTCGATGTTCGATGTTCGATGTTTCCCCTTCTTCATCTCTCCCCTGAACAACTCATACTTCGCCAATCGCCCATCCAACCCTCCGTTCGACAGCGGCTTTTTCCAGCGCGTCCGCAATCCTATCTTCTTCAGCATCTCCGGTACGCCGAAGTAGACGAACGCGTTTGAGCCCGTGCATTGCTGCTTAAGGAAATCGCCGAATTCCTTCAGCAGAGCCGAAGCATCCTCTTCTGACTCAAGTCGAAGCCCATAGGGAGGATTACATACGATCGCACAGTCTTCTTTCGGACCAATCTCCTGAAATGGCGAGGTCGTAACAGCTACTTTGTCCCCGTGCGGCAGAAGACTGATGTTCTCGCGGGCCGCTTTCACTGCGGCCGAGTTCATGTCACTCCCCGCTATCAGACCCTTCGGCACGTCCCTGATTCCCGCGTCCGCACGTTCCTTGACCTTTCTCCACAACGCGTCGTCATAATCGGGCAGGCGCCGGAATCCGAACTCGGGGCGGAGGTAGCCGGAGGGTACGCGCGCGTACCGCATCAACGCCTCGCAAAGAAGCGTGCCCGAGCCGCACATGGGGTCATATAGCGGAACGGCGCCATCCCACTCGGACCAGGCGATGATCGCTGCCGCCACGGTTTCCTGCATCGGAGCCTCGACGGAAGAAGCGCGGTATCCCCGCTTGTGAAGAGATCGGCCTGACACGTCGAAACTGATCGTCGCTTTGTCGCGATGAATATGAGATTCAGCCAGACATCCGCCTCCCTGGAATCAATCGATGGCCGCTTCCCGCATCGGTCGCGGAACTGATCGACGATTGCATCCTTCAGACAGAGCGATGCGTAGCGGGAATGCCGGATTTTGCTGTTGGCCACGTTCGCAAAGATCGCGAACGTCTGGTCCACACCGAAGAGTCCGGACCAGTCGATTCCCTGGGCCGTCTTGTAGAGGTATTTCGTACTGTGACAACTGAAGCTGATCAGCGGAGCCAGGACGCGGGTGACCAGTCTCGTGCAATACGTAATCCGATACAGCGTTTCCCTGTCCGCGCCGAAATCAATCACGCGATATCCGGGATTGACTTCCTGTGCCCCGAGTTCAACAAGCTCCGCGGCAGCGATTTCTTCCATGCCGCCGCCGACCTGGGCAACGTACCGGCTCGATTTCTGATATTGCAGCATAGACGCGGAGTCTCAACTGCTACTCAAAGATTATCAAACCGAATCTTGTGGGCGTATGGTTGTCGCCCAGAGTCGGGGCCCACTGCGACACTTCGCGCTCCCCGCCGATATGCGTCCTGACCAGTTCGAACCCCATGCGATCGCCCGGCTTCGGGGCCCCTTCGGGCAGAGAAGACCATGGGACGACCATCTCGAGCGTCCAGGCGCCATCCGCCCTGCCCGACACGGCTTCGCACTCGCTGTTCCAACTCTCGCCCCTGTTGATTTCATCGAACACGAATCCGTCTGCGTTTGCTATGAAATGGTAGTAGTTCTTCCGATCCAGACGGCGGTCGACGAACATCTCGACCGAGTCGTCCTCCCACAGGTTGCCGTCTCTGACGTGGTACTTCACGGCCAGTTCGTCCAAGTTCTTCTGCACGCAGTGAAAAGAGCAGTACAGCGCCTTGTCGTCATATCCGACGCGCACCTCCGTCGGGTAAACGGATCGTGCCGCACCGTCGAGAAGAACGAAGTCGCTCGCCGCATCGCAGTCAGCCCATACCTCGTCCTCAAGATTCCCGTCTATGGCGGGCGGCGTGGCCAGTCTTCTGCACTTGATCGACCTCGCATGCTGAAGAAAGAAGTCTTCGGCCACCGGCAGAACATAGCCGTCTTTGATGAAAGGTTCGCCATCGACCAGGACCGTTGATTCGATCCTGGGAAGAGGAAACATCCCGCCGCTGTTACCTGTCAGCTCCACCGCGAATTCCGCCGTCGCCTCTTCGCCGGGCTCAGACTCCTTCGTCCATTCCGCCGGTTCAACGTGCCAGTTGCTCTTTTCACCGGTGTCCCAACGCACGGTTTCAGTAACCCGGGAGGCCGATCCATTCCGGCGCTTCAGAATGCAACGGTCAGAATTCAACTCCATCGAAACGCGAGCATCTCCGACGCTTCTTTGAAAATCGTATGCGGCCTTCCACTGCTCAAAGAATCTGCGCGCCTCCTTCGAAGCGTCTGTCTCTGCATCTCCCTTTGCGTTATCCAGCATCCACAGATAAAGCGACGGGTTCGCATAGGCCTGAACCCAACTGTCATGACCCACGCCGGGATAAACCGTCAACATGGCGTGACCGCCCGCGGCATTCACAGCTTCCACCATATCCTGCGATTCCTGTATGGGAATGACCGGGTCCGCATCCCCGTGAAAAGCCCAGATCGGAAGTCCTTTCAGCTTGTCGGCTGTTCTCACGTCTCCCCCTCCGCAAACCGGAGCGGCCGCGGCAAGAAGATCGGCACGCTCTGTCGCGACACGCCACGTGCCGAACCCGCCCATGCTGAGTCCACTGACGTAGACCCGGTTCATGTCCACACGGCATTGGCTGAGAGCGTCTTCGAGTGCGGCCAGAGCCCGTTCGGACTGCCACCACTCATTTTCCGGACACTGCGGAGCCACGATGATGAATGGAAAGTCCTGGCGGAAATCGAGGATCTTGGGCCAGTTCCCTTTGACACGGTGCAGTTCGTTGCCCCGTTCACCTGCCCCGTGCAAAAGGAGCATGATGGGCCACTCGTCCTCGCTATCCGCGTAACCTTCCGGCAGTCGCAGGATATACTGCCCGGTGATCGTTTTTGTGATCACTTTGCTGAAGTCTATATCCTGCTCCGCCGCAAGTGCGTCTTCCGCATTGGTGAGCAGAATCGAAACGAGAAGAACAACACAAACCCCCAGATAGCATTTCATCGTCGACCTCCTTGTCTGAAAACCCAGCACGCTGTCTCGAATCGCGTAATTTTTTCATCTCACGGCAGTTATCGCAATTCTCAGATTTCAATTTCTCGCCTTTTTTGTGCATTTCGCCGACAAAGAGGTATTTTTGCCCCTTTCAGATTTGAGAAACCACCAATACCGTCTATTGTTATACGATTTCTGAAAGAAAGAATGCGGGCAAAGGGGGCGACTGAATCCAACAAGGGTTTTCTCTACCATGAGCGACGACAATAAACAGCAGGTCTATAGAGATGCAGAGATTAAGGACTGGATAGATTCTCTGGATGATGTCCTGAAACTTTCCGGCCCGGGCCGCGTTGCCCAGCTTCTTCACGAGTTGGATGTTCACGCGCACAAAGCAGGAGTCCGTCTCCCTTTCACCGCCAACACCCCCTATATCAACACGATCCCAGCGAGTGAGCAGCCGGCGTATCCAGGCAACCGCGAGTTGGAATGGCGGATCAAATCGCTGGTCCGCTGGAATGCGATGGCGATGGTCGTCCGGGCCAACAAACTCTCCGAGGGTATCGGCGGTCACATCTCGACCTACGCCTCGGCAGCCACGCTTTATGAGGTAGGCTTCAACCACTTCTTTCGGGCCAGGAGCGACAGTCATCCGGGCGACGTGGTCTACTACCAGGGCCATGCGACCCCCGGTATCTACGCCCGCGCTTTTCTTGAAGGCAGGCTCAGCACGGAGAAACTTGAGAATTTCCGCCGCGAACTTAAACCGGGCGGCGGACTTTCCTCCTACCCGCATCCATGGCTCATGCCAGACTTCTGGCGGTTCCCGACCGTCTCAATGGGTCTCGGCCCGATCATGGCGATCTATCGGGCGCGTTTCATCCGCTATCTTGAAGACCGCGGCCTGATCCCCAAGACGGACCAGAAAGTCTGGGCCTTTCTTGGCGACGGCGAAACGGATGAGCCGGAAACGCTGGGTGCGATCACCCTCGCCGCGAGAGAGAAACTCGACAATCTGGTTTTTGTAATCAACTGCAACCTTCAGAGGCTCGACGGCCCCGTCCGCGGTAATGGCAAGATCATCCAGGAACTCGAAGCCGCTTTCCGCGGCGCCGGATGGAACGCCATCAAAGTGGTCTGGGGAGCTGACTGGGATCCGCTTCTGGATAAAGACAAAGACGGCCTGCTTGTGAAACGTATGGGCGAAGTCGTTGATGGTCAGTATCAGAAGTACACGGTTTCCGAAGGTGACTATATTCGCGAGCACTTCTTCGGAACCGATCCGCGTCTGCTCGATATGGTCAAGCACCTCAGCGATGAGAAGCTGATGAAGATTCGCCGCGGCGGCCACGATCCCGAGAAAGTCTACGCGGCCTACCAGCAGGCAACGATGCACGAAGGCGGCCCGACAGTCATTCTGGCCAAAACCGTCAAAGGCTACGGCATGGGCGAAGCCGGCGAAGGCAGAAATATCACGCACGGGCAGAAAAAGCTGAACGAGGAAGAACTTGCGGCTTTCCGCACGCGCTTCGGCATTCCCGTCTCTGACGAAGATCTGGCACAGATCCCCTTCTACAAGCCTGCGGATGACAGCCCGGAAATGGAATATCTCCATGCACGCAGGAAAGCGCTCGGAGGTTACGTCCCTTCCCGCAAACCGACGACGGTTTCGATGGCGGTGCCGAAGGACGATGTGTTTGAAGAGTTCTACAAAGGAACGGACGGTCATGAAGTCTCCACGACGATGGCTTTCGTCCGAATGCTCAGCAAACTGCTGAAGGACAAGGAAATCGGCAAACAGATCGTCCCGATCGTGCCGGATGAAGCCCGCACGTTCGGTATGGAGGCCCTCTTCCGCCAGGTCGGCATCTACTCTCACGCCGGTCAGCTTTACGAACCCGTCGATGCGGACAGCCTGCTCTATTATAAGGAGTCACAGAGCGGCCAGCTTCTCGAGGAAGGGATTAACGAGGCAGGTTCTCTCTCGTCGTTCATCGCGGCCGGTACATCCTACGCTGTCAGCAATGTGAACATGATCCCGTTCTTCATCTACTACTCGATGTTCGGGTTCCAGAGGGTGGGAGATCTCGTCTGGGCCGCGGGCGACATGAGGTGCAAGGGATTCCTTGTCGGCGGCACGGCGGGAAGAACCACGCTGGCGGGCGAAGGACTTCAGCATCAGGACGGACACAGCCACCTGCTGGCCTACCCCGTGCCGAACCTCGTTACATACGATCCGGCATTCGCCTACGAGATTGCCGTCATTGTGCAGGACGGCATTCGCAGGATGTACCATGAAGGCGAAGACATCTTCTATTACTTCACCGTCATGAACGAGAACTACGTTCAGCCGCCGATGCCGAAGGACTGTAGAGACGGCATTCTGAAGGGCGCGTACAAACTGAGCGCTTCTGGAGACGGCAAGAGCGTGAAGGCCCAGATCCTGGGAAGCGGCGCCATTCTGAACGAGGCGCTGAAAGCGCAGAAAATGCTCGCGGAGACCTTCGGCATTGCTACCGATGTCTGGTCGGTAACCAGTTACAAGGAACTTCGCCGCAACGCCAAGGAAGTCGAACGCTGGAATATGCTGAATCCGGGCGAGGAGCGTAAGACGCCCTACGTCTCGAAATGCTTCGGCAAGGCGCCGGGCGTGTTTGTTGCGGCATCGGACTATGTGAAGACTATTCCCGATTCGATCGCGCGCTGGCTGCCGGGTCCTCTGCACACGCTGGGAACCGACGGTTTCGGCCGCAGCGAAAGTCGTGAGGCCCTGAGGGATTTCTTCGAAGTCGATGCGCGTTACATCGTCCTGGCAACGCTCCACTCCCTGGCGAAACAGGGCGAGGTGGATGTCAAGGTTGTGAAGAAGGCCGTTAAGGATCTGGGCATCAGCCCCGACAAAGCAAACCCCCTGATTTCATAGTTGAAAGGATCGTTCTCATGGCGAACGAAATGCTTATTCCGGATCTTGGCGAGAACATTGAAGGCGGCGATGTCGTAAACATACTCGTCGCCGTCGGTGACGTTATTGAAGTCGACACCCCCGTTCTCGAACTGGAAACAGGCAAAGCGACCGTGGAAGTCCCTTCGGACGTCGCGGGCACTGTGTCGGAGATCAAGGTCAAAACAGGCGACAAGATCAAAGTCGGCCAGGCCGTTCTGACCGTTTCAGGTGATGCCACGGCGTCTGCTCCCGCAAAAGACGTAAAGGACCAAAAGGACGAAAGCCGCCCGCCGGCGGTTTCCCCGCCCCCCGCGGCAGAGGAGAAGCCTGCACCCGTCGTGGTCCCGGATGCCCCGGTGCCTTCCCGCCCGGGCGTACCCGTGGCCGCATCGCCCTCCGTACGCAAGTTCGCGCGCGAGATCGGTGTCGACATCACCACGGTATCGGGCACGGGCGAAAGCGCGCGCGTCACGATTGAAGACGTGAAGGCTCACGCCAAACGCCTGCTCACACAGTCACCCGCGTCGGGCGGCGGACTGGGCGTCATTTCCGCTCCACCCCTGCCCGACTTCTCGACCTGGGGCGAAGTGGAACGCGAGCCGATGAGCACCATCCGCAGAATGACCGTTCAGCATATGTCGCTCTGCTGGAGCACCATCCCTCACGTCACGCAGCATGACAAGGCCGACATCACGGAACTCGAGAAGCTCCGCAAGAAATTCGCGAAGCGTGTCGAGGCGGCCGGCGGCAAGCTGACGCCCACCGCGATCCTGATTAAGGTTGTCGCGTCCGCGCTCAAGGTATTTCCCCAGTTCTGCGCCAGCATCGATCCCGCCAGGGATGAGGTCGTCTACAAGAAGTACGTGAACATTGGCGTGGCGGTCGATACGCCCAAGGGACTGGTCGTTCCGGTACTCCGCGATGCGGACAAGAAGAACATCGTCGAAATCGCGGTCGAATTGAGCGCCATCGCCCAGAAGATGCGCGACGGGAAGATATCGCCGAATGATCTGGCCGGTGGATGCTTCACGGTGACAAATCTCGGCGGCATTGGCGGCTCGTTCTTCACACCCATCGTCAACCATCCCGAAGTAGCCATCCTCGGCGTGGGCCGTGGCAACTTCGAACAGGTCTGGAATCCGGACGAAGGGCAGTTCGAAGCTCGCCTGATGCTTCCGCTGTCCCTCTCCTACGATCACCGCCTGATCGACGGCGCAGACGGAGCACGTTTCATGCGCTGGATAGCCGACGCGATCAATGAACCACTACTTATGGCCCTTGAGGGTTAAGTGAGGTCTAAAGTCGCGGCCACCTGAACCATTAACCATACAACCATCAACCATTCCCGAATTATGAAAACACAACTAGTAGTCATCGGTGGCGGACCCGGCGGATACCCGGCAGCATTTCATGCGGCGGACCACGGGATGAATGTGACGATCGTCGACCTTGAGAAGAATCCCGGCGGCGTCTGTCTGTATCGCGGATGCATTCCTTCGAAGGCGCTGCTGCACGCGGCAAAGCTCATCCACGAGGCAAAGGAAGCCGAGAAGATCGGCCTTTCCTTCGGCGAACCCAAACTCGACCTCGACAAACTCCGCTCCTGGAAAGAGAGCGTGGTCGAACGCCTGACCGGCGGCACCGGACAACTCGCGAAGGCGCGCAAGGTCAATTATGTCCAGGGGCGTGCGACATTCGTTTCCTCTAACAAGCTTTCCGTGGAGAAGACAGACGGGGGCACGGAAGAGATCGAGTTCGAAAACGCGATCATCGCTACGGGCTCGCGGCCTATCGCGATACCGAATGTCTCAATCGATTCACCCAACGTTGTCGATTCGACTGGTGCGCTGGAATTGAAGGACATTCCCGAAAACCTGCTCGTTATTGGAGGAGGGTATATCGGACTCGAGCTCGGGTCGGTCTACAATGCCCTTGGATCGAAAGTATCCGTTGTCGAAATGATGGCAGGACTCCTGCCCGGAGCGGATCGCGATCTCGTGGCCGTCCTCGCAAAGAGGATCAAAGCAGAATTCGCGGAGATCATGCTTAAGACCAAGGTTGTCTCCGTCGAGGAGAAGGGCAAGAAGCTCGCCGTCACCATTCAAAAGGAAGGCGCGGAACCCGAGGTCAAAGAATACGACAAGGTACTCGTCTCGGTCGGACGCCGCCCGAACTCTGAGAATCTCGGACTCGAGAACACGAAGGTCAAAGTCAACGACCGCGGATTCATCGAGATCGATCCTCAAAGGCGCACGGGGGACCCGAATATCTACGCTATCGGCGATGTAGTCGGCGGCGCGATGCTCGCGCACAAGGCTACGCATGAAGGCGTCGTCGCCGTCGAAGCGATCCAGGGCAAGAAGACGATTTTTGAACCCCATGCTATTCCTGCCGTCGTCTTCACCGACCCCGAGATAGCCTGGGCGGGTGTGACGGCCGATGAAGCAAAGGAAAAGGGTCTGAACGTCAAAGCTGCCAAGTTCCCGTGGGCGGCATCCGGCCGCGCTACCACGCTTGAGCGTAACGATGGACTGACGAAACTGATTGTCGATGTCGAAACCGAGCGCATACTTGGCGTCGCGATGGTCGGCGTCGGTGCCGGAGACATGATCGCCGAAGGGACTCTCGCCATTGAAATGGGCGCGACTGCGGAGGATCTGAAACTGACGATCCATCCCCACCCCACCCTGAGTGAAACCGTCATGGAAGCCGCCGAAGTATTCTACGGCAGCAGCCCGCACTTCATGTCGAATTAGAACCGCCAATAGACACGAATCAACACGAATTTAGGCCGGATCAATGATCCGGCCTCTGGAGTTTGGCCTTTGACTAGATACGTGTACTAGATTTTCTGAGCCGATGCACTTTTCCTCTTGCGCGTCGGCGTTTTTTTGCGTCTAATAAGCTCTAGTATATATGCTAGACGCTAAACACAGGAGGTGCCG
>JAHIZV010000052.1 GCA_018814445.1 Verrucomicrobiota bacterium
AACATCGGGGTGTCGTCCTTTGAGGGAGCCGACATGATCACTTTCTTCGCTCCTGCATCAAGGTGGCCCTGCGCCTTTTCCTTCGTCAGGAACACGCCGGTAGACTCCACGATGTACTCCGCGCCACACTCGCTCCACGGAATCTCGGCCGGAGACATTTTCTGGTATGTGGCTATTTCCTTGCCATTGACGGTGAACTTGCCGTCTTTGACGCCGGTTTCACCTTTGAAGCGGCCATGGACCGTATCGTACTTCAACATATACTCCATGTAGTCCGCATCAATGAACGGGTCGTTGATTCCAACGATCTCAACCGCAGGATTCTCCATCGCCGCTCTGAAAACCAGTCGCCCGATTCGGCCGAATCCGTTAATTCCAACTTTAGTCGCCATAATTGCCTCCTTAGCAGTTCTAATGTTTCTTCACTATGAGATGGATATTTCACCCCGCTACGCGAGGAGCCCGTACACTACAGAAAGGGTTTTTCAGCGTCAACTGTGCAGGGCTGGTTTTCAGAGCGTTTTTTTACCTCGTCGGGGGGCTCCCTTTCATTTATTTTTGTTGACATATATGACAAGGAAATGTAAAGGTACTGTCGTTGGAGGCATGCATTCATGCTGAGAGTTCCGCAGACAAGCAGAGAAACCATCGACAATTGGTCCGTTTCCGCGTCCGGACTTCCTGTACGTGTTATTAACAGCCTCCGAAGCGTCGATGTGAAGTCCATTGGTGAACTCCGACGGTGGAAAGACTCTGAACTGATTAAGCTGCGTAGTCTTGGCCGGATTTCGCTTGGACACATCCACCGCTTTTTCAACACCTGCAACAGGATTTCCGCAGGAAAATTCTCAGTGCTGAACATTCGCGAACTCCTGGACATCTTTCTGGACTCCGACGAGCTCCACGTGTTGACAGAGCGATACGGTCTCGAGCGGGCCGATTACCGGGCCTCCAGAAACTACATGACCCTCCAGCAGATAGCCAATCAGGGCAACAGAACCAGAGAGCGCGTTCGACAGGTTGAGGAGACGGCAAAAAGTGAACTGATCAGAGAATTGGCGAGGCTGTGCTTTCAACCATTGATCGAATGGTTCAGAGATTTCACTGTGGAACAGGGCGAGATCATTTCCCCTGCCGATCTGGCCGTTCTACAGCACGACGAGTTCTTTACAGGCTACAATCCGTGTTCCGTTCTGCTGCTCATGTGCGATTTGCATCTGGACCGGATCATCTACCGACACGGCGTATTCAGCACGCGACCCGCTGACCAGTTGAAACTCATCGAGAACGCGGCGGTGAAATTCCTGAAAGAAAGGAGTGGATTATCGCCTCTACTCGAAGTAGCCGACACCATCCGCGCGTTTCTGCCGAAATGCGCGGAAAGCAAACAGAACAGGGCAACTTCTGTCGTCCTGGATACTCTGCCTGACGTGGGCGCCACGGTCGACGGCAGATACTTCATCTTCGATCAGGACTTCGATGCGCTCCTGCAGGAAGTAATGTCATCACTCCCCCTGCCCGCTCACTACACCACCGCAACCCATCGCCTCAATGAACTGCTCAAGTCACATTGCCGCAAAGGATCCGGCTACGTTCTGAAAGCACTTAATTTATCTCAATCCTACACTCGCGTTGAACGCGGGGTCTACACGCTGGTGTAGGTTCGCAGGCCGGATCCGACATCCGGCATCCTCACCTTGACACTTACTTGCAGTTGAGCAAGTCCCTCTGTAGAGTTGCGCGGATGAAAATCATCGACAAATACGTTATAGGGGCACTCCTGTTGCCGCTTGTCTATCTTCTGATGTCATTCTGCCTGCTGTTTATCGTGTTTGACCTGTTCGATAATCTGCCCGACCTCATCCAGGCCGGCACCCCTCCCGCGCAGGTGGTGAGACTTTATCTGAACATACTACCGTCAAATTTCATCTATATCGCCCCCATCTCCCTGCTGTTGGCCACGTTATACAGCCTATCGCAATTGACGCGGCACAACGAGCTCACTGCCATGAGGGCGAGCGGCCTCAGCCTGTACCGACTGATGGTTCCTTATATGGCCATCGGATTGACAGCCAGTGTTCTCGTAGCCGCAGTCAACGAAACGATCGGTCCAGAATCCGCCTACTGGGCCCAGCAGTTCATCCGCTCTCAGAGGCACAAAGGAGAGAAGAACGTCCACATCGCGCAAAACCTGGCTTACAAACATCCCGACGGCAGACGCGTCTGGATGATCAGGGAATTTGAAACGCGGACCTTTGAAATGAAACAAGTCGAAGTCATCCAACAACGCGAAGATGCTTCGGACGAAGTGAAGTACCAGGCCGCGGAAGGCAAATGGCTGGATGGTCGCTGGTGGTTTTCGGATGTTACCGTGCAGAAACTTGACCCGGACGGCTATCCAATGGGCCCTCCGCGCTACGAGTTCCGTCTGGAGATGTCGGACTTCAGCGAACGACCCGAGGACTTTCTGAACGAAATACGTGAACCGCGCTTTCTCTCGTCGAGGGCTCTGCTCAAATTCATTGATTCACATCACCATCTCTCGGACGCATCGCTGGCACGATACCGCGTTGACTATCACTATCGCCTCGCACTGCCCTGGACGTGTCTCGTGGTAACTCTGCTCGGCATTCCGTTCGGCTCACAGACCGGACGCAAAGGCGCGCTCCTCGGAGCACTTCTTTCCATCAGTTGGTTCTTCGGTCTCTACTTCATGATTAACGTCTGCCTCGTCCTAGGAAAGAAGCAGATCCTTGCGCCATGGCTCGCGGCGTGGTTTCCCAATCTCGCTTTTCTCGGAGTGGGCATCTACATGATTCGCCGCATGCGGTGATCAGGGATTCCCTCAGCGCACTTTGTCACACAAAAAAGCACCCACCCCGTTTGACGAAGCCCTCACCCGGTGTTAGCTTAAATCACTACAATCCGCCCGAATGTTCGGGCTGTATAAGGTAACGGTATGGGGACAGAGCAACTCGCCGAAGATTCCGCAGACGTGGTCGTTTTCCTGAACGATGAGAAGGCGGTCAAGCAACCTGAGGGATTCCGCTGTTGTCCGCTCGGAATTCAGTTCTTCTCCGAGAAGCCTGTCGAACAGTACCGAATCGTTTCTTTCCGACTCGAGATACCCCAGGGCCAGAACAGCTCCTCCGTAGAATGCGCCGGCACAATCGTGAAATCGATCCGCGATGACGACTCGGGCATGTATCGAAACTGGATCTCCTTCCTGGACATCCCCGATGAAATCCGCAGCGACCTCGAGTGCAAGTCCCGCGAATCAGGCCTGTTCTGTCCGTATTGTCAGAATTACTGATGTGTCGGCGGGCCCGTTCACACTGCGCAGAGCAAGTGACGAATCCAAAACAACAACGTTCGGCCCTGCATTGCCCGCACCAAAGCCTCGGTATATCCCGTTCGTCGCGAGAATCTCATCACCCGGATCGGCAGCATCAGCCGCAGATTGAAGCGTGTGGGCTGCGTGGTGCCAGTTCGTGTAGGGAGGGCTGGGGTCGGGGCTGTTCGTCCAAACATATCGGAGGGTATTAGCGCGAGCCGAAAGCGCTAAGCCAAGAGTCAGAATACAGAAACACGCCACTTCAGACAGGTACTTCATCACTCCCCCCTTTGTCCTCACCGTTTGGTCAGATGCATGCTAGAGAATGGCAACCAGTACATCAAGCGTTGAAGATGAATGCCCGATCACTACACGTGGAAATCGCGGCAGGATTTCACTTCGGCAATGTGGCCTTTGCGGATTACGAAGTCGCCGAAGTGTTCACCCTCTCTCCTCTCTTTGGCGTACTCGCTGAACATGGGTGTCAGCATCCGGAGTGTTTCTTCTTCTGAGAGGGATTCCCTGTAGAGCTTGTTGAGTCGATCACCCGCAAACCCGCCACCGAGGTAGAGATTGTATTTCCCGGGCGCTTTGCCGACAAAGGCGATCTCTGCGATATACGGACGCGCACATCCGTTCGGACAGCCCGTCATGCGAATAGTGATCGGCTCGTCTTTTAAACCAACCTCCGCAAGCACGGCATCCAGCTTATCGAGCAGACCCGGGAGGTAGCGCTCGCTCTCGGCCATCGCCAGGCCGCATGTTGGGAAGGCGACACATGCCATGGAGTTCAGGCGAAGTCCGCTCTGATGACAGGAGTCGCGCATCCCATACTCTTTCAGGCACGCCTCGACCTTGCTCCTATTTTCCTCGCTGATGCCGGCGATGATGACGTTCTGGTTTCCGGTCAGCCGGAAGTCGCCGTCATGAATCTTTGCGACTTCGCGCAGGCCGGTCTTCAAGGAATACGCACCCGCGTCTTTCACGCGCCCGTTCTGAATGAAGAGCGTAAGATGCCACCGTCCGTCATGGCCCTGCACCCAGCCGTAACGATCTCCGTTGTGGTCGAAGCGGTACGGTCGCGCTTCCTCCAGCTTGAAACCGAGACGATCCTCGACCTCGCCCTTGAACCATTCCACGCCACGGTCTTCGATCGTATACTTGAGACGGGCGTGTTTCCGGTTTGTCCTGTCCCCAAAATCACGCTGAACGGTCACAACTTTCTCAGCCACGTCCACCACTTGTTCGGGCAGGCAGAATCCGATGACATCAGCAACGCGAGGATAGGTCTCCGGCTCGCTGTGCGTGACACCCATTCCCCCGCCGGCCGACACGTTGAATCCGGTGAGTCTTCCCTCTTCAACAATCGCAGTGAAGCCCAGGTCTTGCGAGAATATGTCAATGTCGTTGCTCGGCGGCACGGCGAAAGCCATCTTGAATTTGCGCGGGAGGTACGTCTTCCCGTATATCGGCTCCTCGTCCCTCCGCCCGACAACCTTTTCACCGTTCAGCCAGATTTCATGATAGGCCGTCGTCCCCGGCGTCAGGTGAGCACTGACTTTCTTTGAACACTCGTATACCGCCGCATGCAGTTCAGACTGATAAGGATTTGGATTGCACATGACGTTGCGGTTAACGTCTCCGCACGCCGCTATGGTGTCCAGCAATGCCGCGTTGATCTCCTGAATGGTCGCTTTCAGATTCCGCTTAAACACCCCGTGGAACTGAAAAGCCTGCCGCGTGGTCAGCTTCATCGTTCCGTTCGCGTGCGTGTCCGCGATATCGTCCATGACGAGCCACTGCTCCGGCGTGCAGACTCCGCCCGGAACACGGACGCGAACCATGAACGAATAGAGCGGCTCCAGCTTCTGCTTTCTGCGCTCGTTGCGAAGATCGCGATCGTCCTGCTGATAGACGCCGTGGAACTTCGTGAGCTGAGTGTCGCTTGCGGCTATCGCCCCGGTTAAGCGGTCTTCGAGACCTTCTTTAATCGTGCCGCGCAGAAAATCACTGGTATCTTTGATTTCTTCGACTTCGGTCAGCTTTGGTTTCTCGCCACGCATCAGTACACGTCCCTCTGATATCGCTTCGTCTTCTGCAGGTCTTTCACATATGACTCGGCGTCCTCTCGCGATTTTTCACCCTCGTTCGCAACGATCTGGACCAGCGCTTCATGAACGTCGTGCGCCATGCGGCTCTCATCGCCGCAGACATAGAGCGTCGCGCCCTCCTCGATCCATGCGTACAGGTCGCGCGCCCGTTCGAGCATTCGATGCTGCACATAGATCTTTTGAGTCTGGTCCCGCGAGAAGGCCACGTCCATCCGCTCGAGAATCCCGTCTTTGAGAAATCTCTGCCACTCGATCTGATACAGGAAGTCTGTCGTAAAGTGTTGATCCCCGAAGAAGAGCCAGTTGCGGCCGGTGCCCCCGAGCGCTTCGCGCTCTTCAAGGAACGCCCTGAACGGCGCGACTCCCGTGCCTGGTCCCACCATGATCATCGGTGTCGCAGGATCGACAGGCATCTTGAAATTCTCGTTCGTGTCCACGTACACGGGGATCTCCGTCTCCTCGTCAATCCGGTCGGCAAAGTACGTCGAGCAGACGCCCTTCCGGCCACGCCCGTGCGAATGAAACCTGACCGCGGCCACAGTCAAGTGTGCCTCGTCAGGATGCACATGAAGACTCGAAGCCAACGAGTAAAGCCGGGGAGGAAGCTTGCGCAGAATCCCTACGAACTCCTGCGCGGATACGCCTGCGACCGGAAACTCGTTGACGAGATCGATGAGGTCACGACCATAGATATACTCCTGAAACTCATCTTTCCTATCGTCGCCGAGAAGCTTCGTCAGCTTCCCCGCGCGGGAGAGTTCGGCGTACTTGTGCGCAACGGGTCTCGTGATGAGTGTGATCTCATACGAATGACTGAGCGCATCTTTCAGCGTGGCTTCACCTGTCGGCGCTTCGACCTTCACATCCGGATTCAACCCCAGCGCGTTGATAAGTGCACTGACAACTTCCGGCGGATTCGTCGGAAACACGCCCAGCGAGTCGCCCGGCTGATACGTCAGGCCCGAACCCTCAAGCGATACCTCAACATGCCACGTTTCTTTCGCGGAACCGGCGCCGTTCAAGTTGATCATCTCAAGAAGCGATGCATTGAACGGATTCTTCTTATTGAAAGTAGTCTTTGGAGCGGCAACCGGAACGAATGTCGGGACGCCACCCGCCGGTCCACTCATGTCCACTTTGTCCACAAACGCCTCAAGTGACTTCTCAATCCATTCCTCAGCGGCATCTTCAAAATCCACATCACAGTCGACACGATCGATCAAACGTGTCGCGCCGAGTGCGTCCAGACGTTCGTCGAAATCGGCCCCTGTCTGGCAGTACTCCGCGTAACTGCTGTCGCCAAGTGCGAGTACGGAGTAGTTCACGCCTTCCAGTTTCGGCGCCCGCTTGCCATGAAGAAACTCGTGAAGCTCGATCGCGGGATCAGGCGGATCGCCCTCGCCGTGCGTGCTGACGACGACCATCAGGTTCTTCTCTTTCTTGAGCTCGGACATCTTGTAGTCGCCCATGTCCTTGAGTTTTGCGGGAAGACCTAATTCCGCCGCCCGCGCCATAGCCTGCCTGGCCACGCCCTTGCCGTTCCCGGTCTGCGATCCATACAGGATCGTGAGTGTAGTCTCCCCGCTCAACGGTCCGGATTGCGAATCTATGGTCGGTGAAGTCGTCATCTTGAATTGCGATGAGCTTTAGTGTTGCAACGCTTTTTCAGGGAAAGATGGCCTATCCTTATATAACCTCTATATCTCTATTGATTTAGTGCGGATTAAAATAGCCGTGGAATCGGCAAAGTCAAACAGCTTTCTGTTCCTCACGCAAAGACGCCTGGTCGCAAAGATGAGTTCGAATTCACCCAAGACTGCAGATCGATAAGGATGACCGGCCACCGGAGGGGGCCGCACATGGTGGGTGGTGACCAGGCATTTAAAGGGTGACTCTGCACCTTGGCGCTTTTGCGTGAGTATCTCTTCTACAACATCCGGACGACCTTCTTCTTGCCCTTCTTCCGCTCCGAGCTGCTCTCGATGAATTGAATGGCTTTTGTAAGCGTATCCCCGTCGCACAACTGATGACCCATTCCCTTGCTCTCCAGTAATCGACATCGAAAACCGTCTTTCAGAAAACCGTCGTAGTAGATGTCCTGGATATTCCCCTGCCGGAAGTCCTTACTGCCCGTCACAAAAGCAAAGCCCACCCTTTTCTTCGCCTCCGCCGCGCGCTTCGCATCGACAACGAAAAGGCCGTAGTCCCCTTTCTGAGAAGCCCTCACGTTCTCTATCGGACGACGGTATTCCGCCCCGCTGATCGCGATGACTCCCGAGAATATTTCCGGGTGATAGAAACCCACCCGGCAGGCCATCCGCGCTCCACCGGAGAAACCGCCTACGTACATGCGCTGTCGATTCACCTCAAACAGATCGTCCATTCCCAGGGCGGATACAACGGCAAGCCCGCCTCTTCTTCCCGTATACTGGTTGTTGTCCGCACGCTGAGGGGCAACGAAGATCAGCTTCATCTTCTCCATAACCTTCGCCCAGCCTTCCGGCAGTTCCGTCATCTTCGGACCCGGAGAGATGAACGTGAAAACGCCGAACGGCTCGTAGCCGGTGTAGTTGGGCGGGACATGCACATAGAACTCTTCGTCCGCAAGGTTGAATTGGTACATGAGGTCCGGATGCTCCCTGCCGACAGGGGGCACTTCGCCGCGCATCGTGTAGAGTCCCGATTCAAAAGATTTCGGCGCAACCTGGCCCCAACCGAATGAAGCAAGCAGGCACGCGGCAAGAACGGCGTAGAGGCTGAGTTGGTCTCGTTTCATGACGAACATGTCCATGTATCGTACCCCGAAGAACTTCCAAACCTTGGAACTTTTTTGTATGTTTTTTCCAAACCTTGGAAGTTCTGAAGATGCAGACTCAACAGCACAGACTTAAACCCGTCACCTCAGAAGAGGACTGGGCCGCATACCATGAGATGCGGGAAACAGAACTCTTCCATCCGCTTGGGGTTGATTACTTGAAACATCATCCGGACGACAGAAATCCATCGAATCATCCTTTCCTGATTCTGGCGGACGAAGAAGTGGTCGGCGCAGTGCGTCTTGATCACAGACAGGATCTCAATCGCATGATCACGCGCACGCTGGCGATCCGCAGCAGGCGCCAGGGACAAGGCCATGGATCTGCGGGGATGATTCTGTGTGAAGACTTTGCTCGCGGGATGGGGTGCACGGAAATGTGTCTGAACGCACATCAACCCGCCCTTCCCTTCTACCTTCACAGGGGATACCGACAGGAAGAATGGGATCCGGAAGATCGCTTCGGTTCATGTGTACAGTGCAGGAAGATACTTACCGATAATCCCGAAGCCTGACTGGCATTCTCCTTGCCCCCCAGTCGCCTGCGGGGCCGTCGAAGACACCGGCGCACTTTTCACCGCATTTGGTACAGTGACCGTCGCTGGTGAGATTCCAGTCGGACAGGACGTACCAGTTGCGGCCGATGAGCTTTGCCCCGCAGTTATGGCAGTAGGTACTTTCACCTGCCTCATCGTAGACGTTGCCGGTGTACGCGTAGCGAACTCCGCTCTCGATCGCGATCTGTCGCGCGCGGGTCAGCGTCTCAGGCGGGGTCGCGGGCCGGTCGATCATTTTGTAGTCCGGGTGAAACGCGGTGAAATGCATCGGGACATCGGGCCCGAGAACATCGGCCACCCACGCGGTCATTCTCTTCAACTCGTCATCGGAATCGTTCTCGCCCGGTATCAGCAGGGTGGTCAACTCGAACCAGACGTCTGTTTCCTTTTTCAGATACACCAGCGTATCGAGGACGTTCTGCAGTTCCGCGCCGCAGATCTTCTCGTAGAACTCATTCGTGAACGCTTTCAGATCAACGTTCGCCGCATCCATGTGCGCGAAGAATTCTTTCCTCGGCTCTTCGCAGATGTAACCGGCGGTTACAGCGACCGTCTTGATGCCGCGTTTGTGACATGCGTCGGCAATATCGATGGCATATTCAAAGAAGATGACCGGGTCGTTGTACGTGAACGCGACGCTGTTGCAGCCAAGAGACTGCGCGGCTCGCGCAATCGTTTCAGGCTCCGCTTCATCGGCCAGGATATCGAACTCGCGCGACTTGGAAATACCCCAGTTCTGACAGAACAGACAGGTGAGATTGCAGCCCGCGGTTCCGAATGAAAGAATCGGCGTGCCGGGAAGAAAATGATTCAGCGGTTTCTTCTCAATCGGGTCTATGCAGAACCCGCTCGACCGCCCGTAGGTGGTCAGGACAATCTGTCCGCCCTCGCAGGCGCGAACGAAACACGCTCCTCGCTGTCCCTC
>JAHIZV010000053.1 GCA_018814445.1 Verrucomicrobiota bacterium
ATGCAGGCTTCGCTGTCGTTGAGCGCGAAATTCTGCCGTGGTTGTAGGAGGCCCGGGTTCTGCTTCCGGCACGGCTTCATGCCGTTCTTCACAGCCACACCGCATTCACTTCCGACCCCAGGCTTCGGAATTCCCGGTCGCCGGTGACGAGGTGCGCGCGATTCTGTTTGGCGAGCGCGGCGGCGAAGGCGTCGGCGTAGGACATTTTGTGCCGGGATTTGAAGTCGGCGGCGGCTTGCGCGAGGGGCCAATCGGCCTCGACAAACTCGACGCCCCAGCCGCGAATGTCGCTGATGGCGGAATCGGCGGTTGCCGCGGAGATTTCCCGGGCGAGGATGTACCAGACTTCTCCGGCGTTGATCACGCTCATGTACAGGGGAATCCTGCGCTCGATGGCGTCGGCGACGATCTCTCCCATTTTTTCAGCGGCCGGCTCGCCCTGGAGATAGGCCAGCGCGGCCCACGAGTCCAGCACCAGCGCGTGCGGCTTCTTCGATGTCATCGCTCCCGCTCCGCCTTCTTCTCTTCGGCGAGCGCTTTCAGGAGATCCTTCCCGCGGTACTTGCCGAACTGATTCCGGACGGACTCCCCGGTAATCGGCTTGATCAGAATCCCATCCGCCACGGCAACGACCCGCGCCCGGGTCCCGTTCTTGATCTCGTATTCCTTGCGCAGGCGGCTCGGGATCACGATCTGCCCCTTCACGCTGAACAGGGCGGTTTCTTCGCGTACCACATTCTTCATGCTCATAGTATTACCAAAAGAAGAAAGTAAGTCAATAGGTGAATAGTAAGGCATGAGATGCGTAAGGCCGCGGGGTCAGTCCGCACAGGGTTGCCGATCCGCTTGAGTTGCAACAGGGTGCGGACTGACCCCTTACTCCTCTGATGCCCTGCTGATTGTGCTTGACTGATGATGAATACTTCATCATAGTGATGAAAATTGCATCATACAACAAGGGCATATGCGGGCGAGGCGCAAACGATCTTGGATTAACTCGGGAGAGCGACTGACAGTGTCCCTCGGGTCCGACCACCGGAAGGCGCTGGAGCAGATCGCGGCCGAGAATCGAGCGTCTCTGGCCTCTGTGGTCAGGCGGGCCTTGGAGCAGTTCATCTCACAGAAGCGGCAGGGCCAGTGAAGGGATCGGCCGGATGAAGAAGCTTCGAATAAGGAGAGAATACGACAAGAAGAATGACGTAACGCTGTTTCAAGGGGACTGTCGGTCTCTGCTGAAACAGATTCCAGACAATTCGGCTCAACTTGTTGTGACTTCGCCCCCTTACAACGTTGGGAAATCTTACGAGAAGAGGCGAACGCTGGAGGAGTACTTAGACCTACAAAGAGAGGTAATCAGGGAATGCGTGAGGATTCTCCGGCCAGGAGGGAGCATCTGTTGGCAAGTTGGGCATCATGTCAATGGGAACAACCAAGTAGTTCCCCTTGATATCCTGCTACACCCTCTTTTCGCAAAGCATGAGAAGATCGCCGGCATCCGACTGAGGAACAGAATCATCTGGCACTTTGAACACGGATTGCACTGCAAGTTCCGCTTCTCTGGTCGTCATGAGACTATCCTGTGGTACACAAAAGGAGACAAATACAGATTCAACTTAGATGCTGTTCGTGTGCCACAGAAATATCCCGGCAAGAAGGCATACAAAGGTCCCAACCGAGGTAATTACTCCGGGCATCCTCTCGGAAAGAACCCGGGTGATGTGTGGATCATTCCGAATGTTAAAGGACGCCATGTTGAGAAAACGATCCACCCGTGCCAGTTTCCAGTCGAAATACCCGCCAAGTTTATCTTAGCGCTCACTCGGCGCGGGAATCTGGTTGTTGATCCATATCTGGGAGTAGGATCCACAGCAGCTGCTGCTGTTCTGTTTCACAGGAAGGTTGCCGGGGCCGATCTCAAGAAGAAGTATCTCAATGTGGCTAGAGATCGTGTACGCAGAGCAGAACGAGGGATGTTAAAGTACCGGGCGATGAACACCCCGGTGTACGAACCGCCCCCAAACACTCCGCTGACAACGTCTCCGTTTGCCAAAGTCGCCAAACGCAGGGGAGCCGTTACTTGAGCATCGCCTTGAACACATTCACTGCGGACGCGAACTTGTACTCGTCAACGTGTTGGTGTATCTCGCCGATCTCTCGGCGCTGCGGAAACTGCACCTTATTGTCGTCATAGAGCTGCTGTAGTGCCCGAAATGACGCCTCCTCAAGCAGGATTGTGGCCACCCGCTGTTGGGCCAACCTGTCTTGGCTGACGCGCCGGTCATACTCTTCTTTCGTTTTTCCAAGTAGATGTTGATTCAACAAATCCTGGTCATTGATTGTGATTATGCCTGCCGCAAACTGGCTCGGCGCCTTCTGATCGATCGGGCCATACTTGACCTCTTTGAAAAAGCCGCCCTTCTCGTCATCCTCATCAAGATGAATGTGAGCAACAGCAATGATTGGTGATGGCCCTCCGATCTTGACCTTAGCCTCTACTGTTGCATGTTGATTCCAAGTGGTTCCGTTCCAAGGGACGAGTACACGCAACACCTGCTGCCCCTTAACCTGATGCTCCGTGGCATTGAGTTTAACGTTGAGTTCATCGCATCTTTCTCCGGCGGGATCGATCAGCCGTACATCACCGGTTTTCTTTGTGATCGCGAGCTGAACGTGATGTCCAAGAGATATAGCTTTCGGATTGACGAAGAGAACGAGATTGTTGCGCCTACCAGGGCGACCCATTGAGATCGATGGCCGGAACTCCATGGTCTCCGGCGGTACGATCTCCGGTTCGGCCAGAACGTCCTCGATTATGAGCTTGGCCTCGGGGAGGTAATTCCCATCCGCGCCCTCAACAAGTACAGTCACATCTCCAGTTTGTCCGACAACAGGACAGGACACGGTAACCCGGAAGCAGAAGAAGTTCTCGTGGGTATTCCAGCGGGGGCTCTTTTTCTTGTAGATCGTCTCTGTCTCGGGTTGGACGGATATCCCTTCGCTAGCGGTTGCAACCATTTCGCACCCATCACTGACTACGTCATCTCGAATCAACAGAAGAACGTGTCGCGGTCGCCCTGCTATCAACTTGGTGCTCCGAGGGAAGAACGACACAGGCTCCTTTGGAGGTTCTGGCTCGGGTGTGCCTTCCCCTGGTCCAGACATCTCCGTTATTTCATGAAAGTACTTGTTAAGGTGTTTGAGGGCTTCGTCCAACCGCTTTCGAGTCTCCGCAGAAAGCGCCCCTTGTTCCTTTTCCTCTGCAAGCTTCTTCTCCTTTTCGTAGTAGGGCTTGAGCACTGCCGAAATGAACTCAAAAAGCGCCCTGCTGAATTCGTGGTCTAGGTTGAACCCGTCACGGTCTACTCGGAGAGGCGATGTCGGGAAGTCCGGAGAATTGAGATGTTGCTCGAGAACGGATCTCAAGCCGTTGATACGCACAACGCCAAAAAAACGCTTCAGGAAATATGCCTTCTCGTAGTCCGGATCGGCGAAAGTAAGGTCATACGCTGCATCGAGTTCGTCGATGATAAGCAATCCATTCTCACGAGCCTCTCGGTCAACGCCTGCGCCTCTCAATTCGCGTTGTGATCTGACGAGCAGAAAATCCACCTTAAGGGGTTCGAATTTCAGAAGGCCCTTTGATGGGCTGAAAGGGCGTGAGAACGAATCGATAACTTGCCCGACGGGGAAATCAAAAACAACGCGATCTGCAGCCTCCCCAGCTGCACGGTACTGCTTTAGATTCAACCGCACATTGGGGTCTGAGGCAATAAGCCGTAGCATAAAGAAATTACCCAAGCGAAAGACGATGTCTGGAGGATCGGGAATGTGGCACCGTTTCCTGTCCCCTATGACGAACCGAACAGCCGTGCCAACCTGCAGAGGCTGAAGATATGTCTTCTCAAAGTGCTTTTTCTGAGGGTTATCCTCGTAGTCCATCTCGATTCTCCAGTGTCCACCCTTTGGCCACTCTCCGCGAGCGATCGTGAGCTTGTTGCCGTCAAAGGTATGAATCGCGGCATCAGTATGTGCTCTTATGACGTCGGACAGCCCGCGGCCAAACAGGTTTCTGCCAACGACGCTCCCGTGGAGGTCGGTTCTGTCACCGCCTATATCCATCAATGCCGTCTTCAGTGCACTAGTACTCATGCCTTGAGCTTCATCCACAACAACAACTTCATTCGGGGGGCGTCCACTGCTCTTGGCTGTCACAACCTCAATCCTGATAGCTCTCTGTGGATACTTGCCTGCGAGCTTGGCGCGCATGGCGGATGTATCCATCTGGGACCCTTTAGGAATCTGTAACATCAGATCGATAAGCCCACTGCTCTGGGGAAGATTGTGTTTATTCTTGGCGCTTGTGTCGCTGTTTGTAATCAACTCAGTAAGTGTCTTACAGAAACTGCGGCCCAGCGCTTCGTTCACCTGGCGCTTCTCTTCTCGGGTTGCAATCCTTGGCTCAAACATCTCGTGATGCATGATCAGTCCTCCCTCTTGCTGCTCGCCGAATCGGATCTGTTGATATAACCTGCAAAACGCGTAGAAACGACGTCGAGGAACTCAAGAAACTCGCGGTCTTTCGTTGTCTCGCCGTCTGATCGGAGTTGCCTGACCTGCTTCCGAATTTCCGAAGGCGGTGTGTGGTCATAGAGTTCCACTAGGCCGAGGAAATGAACGACGTCGGCATCGGCCATATGTCCGTCTTTGTAGAGTTGATAGAGAAGTTTCGACTTCGCTTTCTCTATCTCGCTGATGGGATTCCTTGTATGCTCGCGACTCTTGCTTGGGCGTCGTGGGTCTATATCTAGCGACCCGACATCCACAGGTTTGCCTTCAAATGTGGGAGTCCCGAGGACCTGAATTACCTTCACCACTTCGCTCCTGCCCTTCTCTGTCAGAAAGACTCCTTTTCTTGGGTCAGAAGTGGCAAGGCCCCTGTACTTTGGTCTCAACTGAAGCAGGCATCGATTAGTGCGCATGGCATTGGGCATGCCTGGAAAGCCGGTAAGGCCGAAATCTTGGGGGAAAAGGCGCGCGTTAAGAACGCTGATGTTCTCGTAGGTGGAATGCATTTCCCAGCAGGAGAGCCAATAGACTGAGTATGCCGTGAGGTGAGCAAGGGAGAACCGACGATATACGTCCCTTGGCTTTGAATCGACTTTCAGAAGCTCACTCGCATCTTTAGGCCTATTCGTTGTCATTCAGATGTCCTTCGCTTGTTGGGAGTTTGCTCCAAGTACCTGAGGCTGCTGTGGTGAAGTCACCCGCGTTCGTCGCCGTGTAGGAACCTCTTCGTGGCGTTCTCAGCACGCCCGCGCTGCGAAGCATAGCAAGAACCACGTACGTCTGATACGCGGGGATATTGAGGTTGGCCTGAACGCTCTCCGGGGTGAAGTCCTTTGCCTTCGTCAGGAGATTTGCGACAACAGAAAACACCTTGTCGACAGCCGCCTTCGGCACGACGTGCTGATACTCGGCTCGGTGATTCCTTTGAAGGCCGATCTTGACTAGGCAGTTGTCGGCGACCAGATATCTCGGGTATTCCGCCTTCCTCTTCTTCGGTGCGGTTCTTTCAGTCCCGGCGTCTGCGCGCCTACTTGACGGACCGGGCGCCACGAGTCGGGTGTGCTCAACAGCTGCGGGGGCAGAGACGTTGCCGAGTCTGTGGGCCAGTCGCCTTCTAAATTCATCCGCTTCTTTAGCGAGTTGGAACAGGGCTTCAGCATCTTGCCATGCCGTTGGCTCGTCGGTCTTGGCCGTGTTCTTCGCGCTCTCGAGGAGCTCGTCCTGGATATCTGCGGCAGCCTCGCAGGCGCGCCTCAGGGCTTCTTTGGTCTTCTCGTTCATGGCTCCGTAATCCTTATGCTCTATTGTTCACACAACATAATAGCACAGAGTATAATAGCGTCAAGCAGAAAGGCGCATGCTGGATCGGCCCAACCGCCTCCACGGTGCGGCTCCCGGGGTCGGACCTCGGCAAGTGGTTGGAGTCTAGGTTATTAGCGGCGGTTTGCGCCCCAAAAAAAGGCCTTAGAGGCGTTTTTCGCGCCCGGCAGTAAGGGGTCAATCCCGGCATATGTGCAGAACCGTCTTTCTCAGCCCTTTCCGAGCCGTGTCTTTCGGATCCCGATGCGCCGCGACGGCCCTTCGCACATTGCTGGCATCGTCCAGGCTACGGCCACCCTGGCAGCTACCGCCACCGGGCGCACAGCCGGAGGAACGGGCAGGTG
>JAHIZV010000054.1 GCA_018814445.1 Verrucomicrobiota bacterium
CGTCGCCGGGTAACCTCCGCAGGAAACTCAACCTGGAGGTGTAATGGCGAACGAGAAACCAATGGCTGTAAAGAACGCAATAATAGAGCTTTCAAAAGCGGGGCGATCACAACGGACGATCGCCAGTGAGCTTGAAAGAATATAGGGGGCGTCCCCTGCTAAAGCATTATATATGAGTCAGTTAGCTCCAGTATGGACATATGAATACAGGCTTAGAGCGATGTTTTGATACTGTTTTATGCTTGTAAGGTGCTTTTCGGTTGTGTATCGACAGGAATGCCCAAGGCACTCCGATACTTCGTTAAGGGTCAGCACTATCATCTTACCCACCGGTGCCATAACCGGAGCTTTCTGTTCCGTTTTGCTAAAGACCGGGACATGTACCGTGAGATGCTGAGGCAACGCCTGAAGGTGTTCCGGACTCCGCTCCTGGCCTACTGCATTACCTCCAACCACGTCCATCTGTTGGTTACAGCAAGAAGTGAGACGCGGATCAGTGAGTTCATGGAGTCGTTGGAAGGTGACTTTGCTCAGCAGTACAACCTGCGCAAGAAACGCAATGGAGCCTTCTGGGGCGGACGATTTCATGCGGTGGCCGTAGAGGGGGGCGACTACCTGTGGAACTGCATGAACTACATTGAACTGAATATGGTTCGAGCCGGTGTGGTGGAGCATCCGGCCGACTGGCGCTGGTGCAGTTACGGAGAGTTGACGGGTCTCAAACAGCGCTATCGGGTAGTGAACCGTGAGCAAGTGGCGCGGGCGCTTGGGCAACATCCGCACACGGATCCGTTTCAGCAGAATTACCGTTCCTGCATTGAGCAGAAGATACGAGCAGATGAACTGACGCGAGAAGCGATATGGACGGAGCGCCTGGCGGTGGGCAGTGAGAGCTTCGTTACGGATATGGCCTCTAGAGTTAGGAACCGGAGGCGACTGCAGGCAAGGCCTGCCGGTAGCCGCGGATCCAAAACATGAGTCCTGAAGGAAGACAGACCAGAATATTCTTAGACGCGTATTTAGCGCTGAAAAAGTACGCCTAAGCCTGTATTCCTATGTCTCAGAATGGATTAAAAGCAACAACTTAGCGAGGCGCCCCGAATGGCGCTGACTTAAGGCCACGACATGCCTTACGGCATTGACTACAAACAATGCGAACTTCATCCATTGTTTGTAGTTAAGCCCGTCAGGGCTGTGTCTTTCTTTGCCTGGCGCATCCGAAAGTGGTCTTAAGTCAGCGGCATTCAGGCGCGCCCCGAATGACCCGATCGAGAAGATTCTCTGGCGGCATGGTTACGAGCCGTTTCGCCGGGCAAATCGAGAACTTCTGGCTCATGCGGAGCGCATGCCGGTCGGTTCCGTAGTAATTCGGGAGCAGGCGGAATACGCGGAAGCCGAGTCTTTCGTACCACTCGACAAGATTCCGGTTGGATTCATCGCATTCAAGGATGATCTCGGGCGGGCCCGAACTGCTGGCGCATTCCATCACCCGGTCCATGAGAAGACCTCCCGCGTTCCGGCCCTGGAATGACGGCAGGACTCCAATCGAATAGAGTCTCATGCGTCGCAAGTGCTTATGGACAATCGCCGCGCCAATGACCCGATTCTTCTCCCCATCCGGATAGACGGCGACCAGGACGCTCTGGCAGGGGCTGCTCAGGCTTAATCGCAGAGCCCGCCGCGTGGATTGTTGATCCGGCGTGAAACAGGCGACCTCGATCGCTTCAAGGGCACCCAAATCCGCTAACCTGCCGGCCCGGACATGGAGCCGGCTCATGATGTTTCTGAAAGCTTCATTTGCACGTCCCTTTAGCAGGATTCCCGCCCCGAAGCTACAGGAATAGATCCAGTCCACGCCCTTTTCTTCGCCAGCCCTTGCGAAGTCCTCTTTGGAGATTGACGAACGATCCGAGTGTCCACGAATATCCGGCCAACGGAAGGAGCCGCAAGAAAGGCTTTCTCTGAATGGTATGATTCATCCGCACACCAGGATCAGCTTCATCAACCCCGATGTGGGCTATGGCGTCGTAGCCACGCAGCCCATTCCGATGGGAACAATTACCTGGGTAAAAGATCCTCTCGACCGGGAAATTCCCCCCGACGTCTTCGATGGCCTCGTGCCTTCTTTGCGGGAAGCAATGATCACCTACTGCTATCGCAACAGATTGGGCCACTACGTATTGTGCTGGGATCACACTAAGTACATGAACCACAGCTTCACCCCCACCTGCCACCTCACCGCCTACAACCTGCAGATCGCCGTCAGGGACATCAAACCGGACGAACAGCTCACTGACGACTATGGCTACCTTAACATCATCGAAAGCTTCGCACCGGTACAGGAAGAAGGAGGGCGGGACGCTGTTCATCCGGACGACCTTCTACGTCACCATGAAGATTGGGATCGAAACCTTCTCGCCGCGTTCCGTCACCTCCCCCGCGTAGACCAGCCGATGCGCGAACAGGTCGACGACTCAACCTGGCAGACCTGCCTGGATGTGGCGGAAGAACGGGAAGACATGATCTCTATCCGAAGCTTCTACTACACGCCGGGAACGGACCAATCGCGGTCTTGATCTTCCTTGAGCGATTAGCGAAACGAAGGTCCTTCACGTCGAACTCTCGGATGTCACTGCGTTCGAACTGACTGCCATTCAGAACATAAGCGGAGGCGATGCGCTCGCCTCCTTGTCCAAGTTGCGGCTTGCGTAACCACAGTGGTCAGCGGGAAGGCTGCGACTTTGTTCCCTTCACTGCGAAACCCAGACTCCGCGCCGCTGCCCCCAACTGCTTATCATGGGTCAGAAAGACGTCTATCTTCTCCCGCGGGAAGGATCCTTCGACCGATTCAAGCAGACTCTCAGTAAGCCTGAAGAGAACACGCAAAATCACCGACGTGTCTACATAGACGTTCACCGCATGCAGACTGGATGTCTTCACCGTCAGCCTCAAAAAGCGACGTCGAAGCCATCAGTTCGCCATGACGGATTTTGTCATCACGAGCAAGCCAGTCAGACCACACTACCCCACTTCGAAAGCGAAGTGATCCAGTCACCCGGCACGCTGATTCCACTGAGCCAGCAAGTTGTCGACCTTCCCACAGGACCCCCGAAGGGCGTCTGCTCGCGATGACGGAGCCCCGGAATCGGGGCGTGACTTCCAATGCTTGGAAATACTGGCGCACAAAGATCCAAACCTTGGAAGTTCCGGGATATCTGTTCGACAAACTTTCATGCTGATGTACTTTACATCCGACGTGGGAAGCACAGGTCGTCGCACCACGCCGAGAGCAGTCATGAATCTTAGAACCCTTCGAGAAGATCTCCGCAGCAGAGCCAGCGAGGCGGATGCCGCTGTCGCTCAGCGCTTTTTCAAGACGGGGCCCGGTGAATATGGTGAAGGCGACCATTTCATTGGCGTGCGGGTTCCCGAAATCAGAAAGCTGATTCGCGTCTATGAAGAGCTCAACTTAAGACAGGTCGAGTCCCTTCTTCACTCGAAGATTCATGAAGAACGACTCCTTGCCCTGCTTCTTCTTGTACGCAAATTCAAGAAGGCGCGGCCCGATGAGCAGAAACAGATTTACAGCATCTATCTCGACAACACGGCCCACATCAACAACTGGGACCTTGTGGATCTCAGCGCCGAGCATATCGTCGGCGGTTACCTCCACATGCGAAACCGGCGTCCGCTTCATGCGCTTGCGAAATCTTCGAGTCTCTGGGAGCGTCGCATAGCCGTACTGGCGACGTTTCACTTCATTAGAAAAGGCGAACCGGACGAGACGCTGGCCGTTGCTGAAAAGCTGTTGAATGATGAACATGACTTGATTCACAAGGCCGTCGGATGGATGTTGCGCGAGGTCGGGAATAGAGATCGCGAAGTAGAAGAACGATTTCTGCGGAAACACTACCAGACCATGCCGAGAACCATGCTTCGCTACGCGATCGAGAAGTTCCCGGAAGAATTGCGACAGGCGTACCTGAAAGGAACGGTCAGGAAGTGTACCTAACGGCCACCAGCCATCCTTCGTCATCGCGATCTCAATCGTTGGACAGCAGCGCCCTCGTCGACGGCGAAGCGGTCCAGTGTATATCGAGGCTGGATTGCTTCACATCCCACTGGCCGGGAGCAATGCCATGAAAGCAGTTGTCACCGGAGCGAGAGGTACAGTCGGCAGCGTGCTCTGCGAGAAACTCCGCGCGCAGGGCGACGTCGTGATCAGGTGGAACCGCGATGCGGTGCCTCCCGGAGATAAGGATGCCGCCAGGCGCTTTCTGGAAGAGAACTACCCGGACATTCTCTTCCATCTCGCCATCAACGAAGAATGGACGGGACACATTTCGGAACTGACCGCCGATCTGGGTATCACGCTCGTATTCACAAGCACCGTCATGGTCTTCTCGGGGAACGACCACGGCCCGTTCACGCCTGCATCCGTCCCCCACCCGAATGAAGACTACGGCAAACTTAAACTGCGGGAAGAAGGTCTCGTCCTCAAGCATCACCCGGAGCCGAGAATCGTCAGGCTGGGCTGGCAGATTGGAAATGCCCCGGGGTCCAACAACATGATCGATTTCTTTCACAAGCAGATGGCGGAACACGGTGCAATACGGGCAAGTTCAAAGTGGTATCCTGCGTGTTCTTTCCTTGAAGACACGGCTGAGGCCATCATTCGCTCGCTCGACCTCGAAGCCGGAACCTACATGGCCGACTCGAACAGGCAGTGGAGCTTTGCGGAGATATCGCAAGCGTTGAACACGCTTCACGGAAACATGTGGAACGTGGAAGTCACAGACGACTATGCATTCGATCAGCGAATGCTGGATGAGCAAATGATCCTCCCCCCTCTCAGTTCACGTTTGTCATTGAGCTGACGTTGCAGCCATGTAAGCATGTGCAGGTGCGGACAGGCGGTTGGCGGCAGTAGCTATGTTGAAACTACTCATAGTTGGAACAGGCGGATTTGTCGGCTCTGTCATGCGCTACCTTGTCGGGGGGGCGATTCAGCGGCTTTCACCGGGCGGGAGCTTCCCTCTCGGCACGCTGGGCGTCAACGTGATCGGCTGTCTGGTTATCGGTCTTCTCGGAGGCTGGGCGGACAATCGCGGGCTTTTTTCCCCCGAGATGCGCCTGCTGATCTTCATCGGCCTCCTCGGCGGTTTTACGACATTCTCCACCTTCGGTTACGAAACGCTCGCTCTGTTGCGGGACGGACAGTTGCTAGCGACGGCGGGCTATGTCGGACTTCACCTTATTCTCGGCCTTGCGGCGGTGTGGATCGGGTACTCTCTGTCTGATGTTACATAAGGAGCTGACGCTATGTTCTCCACAAAAGGAACTCTCCTGCGCGTATTCGTGAGCGAAGATGACAAGAAGGGCAATCAGCCGCTGTTCGAATGGATCTTGCAGGAAGCCCGCAAGAGCGGCCTCGCTGGCGCCACCGCTATTCGGGGTCACGCGGGCTACGGTGCGGAGAGTCACATGCACACGGCCAAGGTTCTCCGACTGTCAGCCAACCTCCCGATCATCGTCGAGATTGTCGATCAGCGTGACAAGATCGAGGCATTCATGCCCACGATCGACAGCGTTTTACAGGAAGGCATTGCGACATTGGAGGAGGTGGAGGTCCACTTCTTTGAGAAGAAATAGAGAAGCGCGCGGGACACCCATCTCTTGACCATGAGGGGCCCGCAACTGGTACCAGCTAAGTAGACGACTGACCTATGAAAAGACTACATCTCACATCGATCCTCTTTATTATCGCAGTGTCGGCCTTCGCGGTCGAACGGTCTGAACTCTCTCCGGCGGCGCAAAGTTTCATTCCTGAAGAACCGCAGGTGGTCCTTACCCTCAAATCGGGCGATACCGCGCGCGGGATCCTGCTCTCCGAAAACGACGAGCAGGTTGTCATGAAGGAACTCAAGGGGACGATAGCGTTTGAAAGATCGTATCCGCGCACTGAGATCGAGAAGGTCGAACCCATTGACATCTGCCACTTCTTCGCAAATGGAATCCGCCGTCTGAAACTGAGCGAAGAAACCAGTGCTGACGCGGACTTCTACAACAAAGCGATCGCCCTGCTGGACGAGTTCCTGACTCACTGTGAAGGCCATGCCGCCGTTGAGTCGGTCCAGGCCATGCGTGAGTGCCTCGCAGAAGAACTCCACAACGTGATGGATGGTCTCGAAAAGATCGGTGGCGAATGGCTCGATCCCGTTGCGGCAGCGATTGCGGGCATTCGAGATGCCGCAGACAAAATGGAAAGGCTGAAAGAGCGCTTCCCGGGAATCGAAAGACCGAATTTCCGCGGGAATCAAAAAGCCATTGATATCTACAAACAACTGGCAGAGAAGAAGCGGGATATAGTAAGGGGCATGCCGGAGCTCGTGACTCAGAGAATCCCGAAACTGCTGGACGCGGGCAGAATAGAACAGGCTGTTACCGAGTTGTCGTCTTTTCTCACGTACCGGATCGATGAAGTCGTCCAGCACACGGGGTCGAAACATCAGAAGAGCAGCTCGAAGTCGGAAATGGATTTCAGCTCTATCACGCGCCTGCAGAAACAGATTCTTGATGTCTATCGAAAGCTGATGCAGCCCGAAGAAGAGGCGGCGGCGCTTGTCGAGACGAACGACATGGTTCGCATTCCCGGGGGATACTTCCTGCGCGGCGATGAGAGTGCAGGCATAGGCGACGATCGATTTCCCCTCCGCATCATTTCTGTGGACCCGTTCTTCATCGACAAGCACGAAGTGTCGAATAAGGAATACCGGGAGTTTCTGGAGCATATCAAACAAACCGGAGACTCCTCGGTGGAACATCCCGATGCGCCGCCGCTGAAGGACCATACGCCGGAAGGCTGGAATTTCCCCGCACTCAGTGGCGACGATCAACCCGTGACAGGTGTCGATTGGTTTGATGCGTATGCCTACGCCAAATGGAGAGGCAAGCGCCTACCCACCGAGGCGGAATGGGAATTGGCGGCAAAGGGATATGACAACTACAAGTATCCGTGGGGCAATGAGGCGGACGGCAATCCATACGCCAATACTTCCCAGGGGCGCAAGCGCATTGCCAATATCCTGAATCGAAACGCCCCGCCTCCTCCGCCGGAGAAGAAGGGGTGGATGTCCAAAGGCGACCAGACGCCGCCTCCGCGACCGCAGATTGCACTTCCGGATGCTACGTGGCCCGTCAATAAGTTGCTGCCCGACCAGGCCTGGGGTCCGGACTTCGATGATGTCAAGGAACCCGGAAACCATTTCGGCCTTCTGCACATGGGAGGCAACGCCGCGGAGTGGGTGTCCGATGTTTACGACCGGAACTACTATGCGAGTTCCCCCACACGAAATCCCTCCGGCCCCGAGGGGCTGGGCATGCATGTCTATCGCGGGGGATCTTATCTGGACGATAGCGCAGATGAGCTTTCCACAACACTGCGATCGCATCCCGCGAACGACAAGATAGCGAAAGGCTTATCCGTGAAGGGTCTGCCAATGATCGGATTCCGCTGTGTTCGCGGTGATGCTACCTGACGCCTATACCTCCTCATCCCCGACTGCCCGTATGATAGACCGCCTGTGAACGACGAAGATCACTTCCTTCTCATCGCCTTTCAGATGCCACTCGCCGTTCCTGTTGACGGTCTGCGCAGGTTTCTTGACCGCCGGTTCCGGCCGAGTACTTCAAATGCGTTGGGTACATGGTGTGAGATAACGTGTGTGCACTACGTGGATTGTCGCCTCAGTCGATAATATAGCGCTTCTTCCCATTCTTCCAGTAGTACTTCCTTCCGTTACCGTCTACAAGGATGGTACCTCCCTGCGACCGCACTTTCTGTTCGATCGGACGCCCCTTCCGAATAACTCCTCGAAGCCTGCGATTTTCCGTCGAGGCAACCCTCTCTGCCCTATCCATTTCAAGAAGGCGCTGCGAGTGAGCCTCGCGCTCTCGCTGAATTCGGTCTTTCTCTTCTGCTAGCGCCACGGAGAGCTTCTCCTCCGAGTACCTCTTCTTTCTCAGAAATTCTTCAGCGTCCTGAAAGCCCGCCGAGGCTGAGAGGGCCAAGAAACGCAAACCAGATCGTTCATCGCGCTCGACACCACGACCAGCGACAAGCATGCGACCACAGTAGTAAAGGGCCTCTGGATGCTGGCACTGAGCCGCCGCAAAAAAGTAAATGAAGGCTTCTGATGCGTCCTTGGCTCTCTCCGTCCCCTTAAGAACTTCAAGACCTATTTCCGTCAAACGTTGAGGAAGAGACTCCTGAGAGAACACGTCGCTGGCATTCACAACATTCATCTCTTCCGTGTCCTCTCCATCCGCTTCACTTCGCTCAAGATTCCACAGCCTAGAGGACAACAGAGTATCGATCCACAGTTCGCGGAAATCTGGATCTGCTCGCATACGATTCCCAAAATCCAAAGCCGGAAAGGGCACTTCCTTTCTTACCCCAGAGACAGACAGGCTGATGACCACATTCGAGGTTGTTAGAGAGTGAATGGCTCCTATGAGTACCTTGCCGTTCTGCATCCTAATCTCGGTCGCATCACCAACGGAGAATGGCGGCCACCGCTCTGCAACGTCGGCGACTACTCGATCAGACTCTTCCCGTTCAATATCTCTCGAGAGAGTGTCATCTGTAGAAGAATATCTAGGCTCTTCGTTCATCACAGATATAGCCGCTGATGTTTCTCCTCCGAAGGACGTTTCATCCAGTGGGACCCTCTCCCATTCTTCCGTGTTCGCCGAATCTACCGCCAGAGAGGCATCAACGTGTTCATTCTTGCGCGGTGTCTCTGAGATATTTCTGCGGCCTATTACATAAACGTAGATAGAACCAACAGACAAACCGGCCAGGATGATGCCCAAGAGAATGACTTTGACAAGAAACCGCACCCCGAGGCCCCTTCCCTCTTGGACGAATTTCCCAGTCTGAAGATTGTAGCCACAACTCGTACAAAACGACGATTCTCTCGGAATCGCACTTCCACATTTTGGACAGGTGGACAGACTGTCAGAAATAGAACCGGTACCGGGCTTAAGAGTTGGCATTGTGACACCTCCTACTGTGTGATTCTCTCAAACTCAAGGAGGACAGAGAAGAAGAATCAATCGTCTTGATGAATTCAATGTAAACAGGCTAGTCTACCGACTTGGGGGGTAATGGGTAATCGCTGGCAGTCATCATTGTGTATCAGCACAACGCCTTCATCGACGCGCTGTCTCGACAAAACGGAGATCTACAGAAGTGAGTACACAAGGCAATGCTCGTATCAGTCAACTACTTCTTCTTATCATTGCTGCCGGGATATGCGCCTTTTGGTACTTCGGCCGGACGCGACCGATCCTTGTCCGTCACGAAACACACAGGAACAGGCGCTCATCTATCTGTACGACCTGCAGGGGCGCGGGAACCTGTAACTGCGAAGCGTGTGGTGGCTTCGGAAGTGTCGAAGCGGCGAAGGTGTGCAGCAAATGCAAGGGAACAGGAAAGCACAGATGGCGTTTCAATGACAGTCCAGATGCCCCCTGCCAGAGATGCCGCGGAGCGGGGACCATTCCCACGAGAGTCATGTGCGCAACTTGCCGGGGAACGGGTAAGACTGCATGCAAGAAGTGTGGGGGAACAGGTAGAGTGGCCTCAACTTCGCGGTCTTCATCAACAACGGTCGTGATTGGTTTCTCTGCATGGGAACGCGCTTTACGCCTCTTCGCTCTCCCGACCGATCCAAATCCTTGCCCACAAAGGAACGCGTCAGGTGGATACGCGATTGTGACGAAGTACATTGAACTGCACTCAAAGAAGAGGAGAATCGATGTTCAAGAATGGGGAACGTTCAAAACAAATGGACCCGCTTGGACAATGATTGCGAGTCTCCAACTGAGGACTTCGGATGGAAAGGTGGCATCCAGAATGATGGAGTTCGTGGTACAGAACAGGAAGTTGACCGAGGGCCGATTACTTGAGTAGATCTCGCGAGACAGTCAAGTTTGATGTTATACAATACGTACACCGTCGGCGGTTTCGCTCCCCTACTCGGCTGTTACATATCTTGATCTTCATTCCGACAGATGACATCTCATCGGCACTATGGTTTCTGGCGCCGCAACTCCAAAGCCCACAGCTCTGTTTTTCTGTAAGCAAAGGCGCGCTTGTCTCGACATATATCCAATTGCCCCACAGTGCCTCCGAGCCTTGAACGCGAATGATGAGAAGCATACGAAGATACGCACACTGGCTGCACACTCAGTGGCCTGCGGGCACGGTTGAGAAACTTCCGGAAGTCAATGAGGACGGCTCGACCAATGTGGCGGGCGTCTATGCAGTCGGCGACCTGACGGGTATTCCGCTTCTCAAGTTCTCATCGGACACCGGCGCCCGTGTCGTTGACACAATCGTCGCAGATCCAGCATTCGCGAAACGGTCCAGCAGTCAAGACGTGTATGATATTGTGATCATCGGCGCAGGCGTCTCTGGAATGGCCGCCGCGCTGGCGGCGAGACAGGCAGGCTTAAGATTTATCCTGCTCGAAGCTGCGGAGCCCTTTTCCACGATTGTTAACTTCCCGAAGGGGAAGCCTATCTATACCTACCCCACTGATATGACGCCGCGCGGCGAGTTGCAGTTCAGTGATGAAGCCAGCGTAAAAGAAGTCCTCGTTGACGAATTGAGAAGCCGCACCATCGGGCGTGGTATCGCACCCGTCAGCAAGCGCGCCGAGAAGATCAGTCGGAAGGGCGATATACTCGAGGTCCACGCAGCCGATGGAGATGCAATTCCCGCCCACCGCGTCATAGTGGGTATCGGACGAAGCGGGAACTTCCGCAAACTGGACGTTCCCGGCGAGGAGTTGGACAAAGTCTACAATCGCCTTCACGACCCGAAGGACTTCTGTGAGACGAAAGCGCTTGTTGTCGGCGGCGGAGACAGCGCTCTGGAAACGGCCATTGCTCTTGCCCAGTGCGGCGCCGACGTTACCCTCAGCTACCGGAAACCGGAGTTCAGCCGGGCTAAACCTGATAATGTCGCGATGGTCGAGCAACTTGCCCTGAATCCCAACGCCCGAGTCGCCATCGAGCATCCGACATCCGAGCGCGTCACCACCGCAACAGGTGATTTTGTTCACCCGAAACACGCTGGTTCTCTCCGCCTGGAAATGAGCAGTAACGTCAAAGCGATCCGTGAGAACGAAGTGGACCTTGCTACGGCTGACGGCGATATTGAGAGTCTTGATAACGATGTAATTTTCACGATGCTCGGGCGCGAAGCGCCTCTCGACTTCTTTCGCAGGTCGGGGATACGCATACGGGGCGAGTGGCGTCGCTCGACCTGGGTGTCCTTCGTTCTATTCTTCGTCTTCTGTATTTTCATGTACCACTGGAAGTCCGGCGGTCTCGCCGTCAACACGTTCTTTCAGAAGCACGGGCTTTTCCCATTCAATTTTTCCGGCGGGGACCCGACCACATTGTCGGGAACGATCAGGAATGCGATCAAGGATCCCGGATTCTACTATTCTCTCGTTTACTGCCTGTGCGTCGCGGGCTTCGGGATTCGCCGCATCCAGCGAAGGCGCACGCCGTACGTGAAGTCACAGACGCTGGCGCTCACGGCGATCCAGATCATACCGCTCTTCATTCTTCCATATGTTCTCATTCCCTGGATGGGAAACAACGGGGTGTTCGATACCGGCATCGGAAAATGGTTCGGTGACACCTTCTTTCCCGGTCAGAGCTACTGGCGCTCTTTCGGGTTCATTCTCGCGTGGCCGCTTTTCATATGGAACGTGTTTACGGAACAGCCCGTCTGGGGCTGGCTTGTTCTGAGTCTGATCCAGACCTTTGTGATCATCCCGCTCATTGTCCGGCGTTGGGGCAAGGGCGCCTATTGCGGATGGATCTGTTCATGCGGCGCTCTCGCGGAAACGATGGGCGACGCCCATCGCCACAAGATGCCGCATGGTCCGTTCTGGAATCGAATGAATCTCGTCGGACAGGTCGTGCTCCTGTTCGCTTTCATTCTATTGATTCTCAGAATCATCACGTGGGTGTCGCCCGGCAGCGCACTCTCTCACATCTACGAGGGCCTGCTCAGCAGGTTCTACATCGTGAACTACAAGTACCTTGTCGACTTGTGGCTGGCCGGCATCCTCGGCGTGGGCGTGTACTTCCATTTCTCCGGCCGCGTCTGGTGCCGCTTCGCCTGTCCTCTCGCCGCCCTGATGCATATCTATGCGCGCTTCAGTCAATTCCGTATTCTGGCGGATAAGAAGAAATGCATCAGCTGCAACGTGTGTACCAGCGTATGCCATCAGGGGATCGACGTCATGAACTTCGCGAACAAAGGCCTGCCCATGGCCGATCCTGAATGCGTGCGATGCAGTGCTTGTGTGCAGTCCTGTCCGACGGGCGTGCTCACTTTCGGACGCATCGACACCAGGACGGGGAAAGTTATCGGATTGGATCGCCTGCCGTCATCGCCCGTACGGATGAAGGAGACAGGGAGTACGATGGGACAATAAACCTTGGCCTTTAGACTCTGTCTATTCCATGCCCAACGTCGCGCGCGCGGCGTTGATGGCTTCGGTCTGATCTTCGCGCAGCTCACTGCCGGGCACCGTGATTTCTTCGATCTGTTCCCGGGCGCTCTTCCAGTCCTCGGTACCGATAAGCGCCTGCAACCGGTGGATCTTCGGATCGATCCCTCCCGGGTTCAGTTTGATGGCCTGATCCAGTGAAACCAGAGCCCTGTCCGGATAGCCCATTTTCATCAGGATCACGCCCAGTGTATCCCAAATGGCATACAGCGATTTGTTTGCCGCGATCCCGCGCTTCGCCATCCGCAAAGCTTCCTGGTATTCGCCCTTCTCCTGCAGGATCCAGGCGAGATTATTCAGCGCGTAGGGCGAGTCATACTTCTCCAGGGACTTGCGGTACGAAGTCTCCGCAAGCTCAAAATCGCCTTCCTCCGATTGTTGCAGGCCGAGGGCCAGATTCGCCCACAGGTTATCGGGGTCAATCGTAATCAACCGTTCGACGCAGAAGGCCATATCCTCGTCATTGCCCTCTCCGATGGCCATGATCAGGAGGGCCTGCAGGGACGCCACGTCGCCGGGACGCTGGGCAAGGATTCGCCGGTAGTACTGCTTGGCCTTCTGTTGATCTCCCGCCATAAGGGCCCTTTGCGCACCTATGATAAGCAACGGTAGCCACTCTTTCTCCTGAGCGTGCATATAGGCGATACAACGCTCCAGTTCTTCGACATCATTCTCATTGTGTGCAATCAGCCCCCGCAGCACCCACGCACGATCATGGTCGGGACGTTTCTCCAGTATTCTGAGAACGGCATCTTTCGCCTCCCCTACTCTCCCCGCGTAGTACATCCGGAATGCAGCTTCGAACTCGGGATCGGGAGCGCTTGTGCGTTCGCGGATCATCCCCCACACTTCCTGAAGCCGGCGAAGCGAGTTGGGACTCCGGATATGTCCGTGCATATCCACCAGGAGCGGCAGAGGCACACGGTTCATGGGGTGGTTCAACAGGTTGTCCAGTTCGTCCTCGAGATGCGTGAATTCCTCCATATCCTCGCCTGTCTCGAGGAGCATATTGTGAAGATTCAGCAGGGCGCTCGCGTTAAGCATGTTGATCTCCCGCGCCGTCTTATATGCCTCACTCGCCGAAGCGTGGTCCCCCGCATTCTCAAAGAGAATACCGAGGTCGTTCGCCAGGCGGGAGACGTGCTGGCATATTCCGCGAGCCAGCGGCCGGATCAGCTTCGAATGGTCCCTTGCGGCAACAAGATCAGGCACCGTATCAGCCCAGAAACGGCGGTTCGCCGCCAGCACTTCCTGCAGGTCGATTTCATCGAGGTCCTTTGCGCCGAAGTAAACCATCTTACTCGCTATCGGCACAAACCCCGTGACAGTCCAGACGTTGGGCACCGCATGCACGGCGAGTTTCTTCCCGAAGTCCTCATCCGTCCTCGCCCATTCGCGGAAGAAGGGCAGAAGTCCAATCTGCACAAGACTTTGAAGGCGCGGCGAATCAATCTGCGTAGCCAGGTACTTTCTGTAGGGCTCCAGTTGTCCGTGACTGAGGCTTATCAGTTTGATGTCCTGGCCCTTCTCATGCGCGGTGAGCGTGATGATTTCGTCAAGGAAACCGTTGGACGCCAGCCACTCGCGCCCTTCGACTTCTTCAAGGAGTTCGTCAACATACCGCTGTACTGCACGCGGCCCGTCCCTCTCCACGGCCCAACTGTTCACGCATGCCGCCGCGATGAGAAAGCACAGAAGAAACACGGTAGTACCCGCGGCAACCTTTCTCCTCCTCGGCTCAAACTCGACCTCCGGGCCCAGAAACAGCCAATAGAACCAGCCAACGACGTAACCGAATGCGGCCGATGAGAACAGATAGGGAGCGAGGACGAGTTTCCCCAGGCCCAGTCGCTCCGCTGGAGCTGCCGGTGTATTGAAAACGACCAGTAGAGACCAGATCAGGATCAGAGCGTGCCACAGTATAGCGGGTATTCCCCGCTCATTGCGGAGCAGCTTGCCGGTTGCAATAGCCGCGGTGAGCATCCACGGCGCAAAGCACGCCAGAACAAACAGGAGCCACCCTCTCTGCAGCACAAGGGCCTTGATCAACAGCCAGTGATCACGCCACATGTACCAGAGGATCTGAAAGAACGTCTCATATTCCCGCCACTGATAAGCCTGTGTCTGACTGTACTGCCACGCCGCGGGGAGATAGACGAGCAGTCCGAGCACGCCGAACAGAAGTAAGCCGACGATCGACCTTACCCACCCCGGGCCCGTACGCCAGATTATCGCCAGGGCGATCAAGCCAACCGGAATAGCGGCAATCACGAACGCGGTCGATTCGACAATGCCGACTCCATAAGCAAAGCCGAACAGATAAAGTTCCCACGTTTTGTGACTTCGATTAAAGGACGCGAGAAGCCAGAGAGAGAAAGCGAGAAGAAGAACATCGAAGGTCAGAAAGTGAGTTCGGGTCGCCGCGTACCAGAACGGCACCATGAAGATCAGGTACCCGCATGCCGCCGCACCGCGCACCACCGGTTCCCAGAAGACCAGCCGCTGACTGTCACCCCAATACCGCCCACTCGCGTTGAGAAGATAGATGAACCAGAGCGCCAGTGCGCCGCAGATACTGCTGAACAGATTCATCCTTCCAACGATACTGCCCATCGGCATCTTCGCCACCGCCGCGACAACCCATCCCCATATCGCGTGAGACGTTGCAGGAAACGGCACGAGCCCGAGAACTTCGACGATAAATACGGACGACTCGCCCGGGAACGCAACCGGACAGAGAGTTAAGACGTAGATCGCCAGCGCTCCAAGCGTCAACGTGGCGCCGATACCGTACTTGATTCTTCTAGCTTGTACTATTTCCATAGCTCGCCGCACAGCCTATGAACCTTGCCCAAACCAAACAAGACATTTTGAGATGTCCGTTCGCCTGCATCTCAGGAATCCCCTCCACCCATATCGAGTATATGTCTTATGCCGCCTCTTGTCGGTGTCACCTTAATCCATTCCGAGTCAACCTCAAGTACACTGGGACTCACTTCCACTCCTTCAACGTCGAACGTCCTGCATCTCACGTTGCCTGCCGGAAGCCATTCCCGGTCGATAGAAAACCCCGTTGAATCCGGAGTCGTCGTGACCTCATACTCCCCGCCTCCCCGTTTTCCTCTTCTGACAACAAGCGGCGCCGCCGTGCGGAGTCCGCGGAATTCGCTTTCGATGCCCCGCGGGTCGAAGTAGACGTAACCGGGCGATTCCACATAATCAATCCGAGCCCCGTCCGTTATGCACGACAACTCGATGAAATTCGGACCCGATGCGACCCATCCGGACGGCGGGATGTCCCAAGTCCGGCGCCCGACCTTCACGTCCCACATCCGGTCTGTTGATCCGTTCACCCAGATCTCGATGTCCCCCGGATATCGGACATACAACATGTTCTTGCGAGAGGCTCCGACCGCAATCGCCTGCGATACCGGCAACAATCGACTGCCGTCGAAATAGGATATCTGCTCCGGTGTCTTCAGGGCGTAGAGACACTGCAGAGCCTGCATCATGTAGTAGCCGCGAAGCGCGGCCCTGACACCCGCTTCACCCCACAGCATCCCGCATCGGCCGTTCGCTATCTCTATGGCAAGGTACCGATCCTGGTCGTCCATTCGCTCTCCCGCACCTATGACGCATGCCATGGAGTGGATGCCGTTGAGCTCGTGCAGCACCATGAAAGGCGATGTCTCTGACGGCGCAATGTAGCCATCCAGCAATCCGGCAAACGGCCAGGCGCCTGCACCGCCGCCCACAACCGGGCCGTCGACACCGGCACGCTCGCGAAGAAAGAGTTCCCCGTACAGGTAGTAATTCTGCGAGAGTATCCCTGACTGCGGTACACGGGCATCGCAATCGACAGCCTCCCATAATGGACTCAGAGTCCGGGATCCGACAAACGAGGCGTCAGGCCCGTATTTCTTCCGGATTTCCGGAAGCAGTTCGCGCTGCCACTCGATCGCCCGCTGAGCTTTCAATACGTAGTGACCCGGCGAGGAACCGCGCCATTGCCCGGATTCATCCAGTTCAACATCGTCCTCATTCCATCGCACGTTCAGTGGAGAGAGACCTTTGTAGTTCTGCGACAATGCGACGGACCATCCGAGCGACTGCAGATCGGCGATGAATGCGGCGAGCGCTGCGTCTCCGCCTTTAC
>JAHIZV010000055.1 GCA_018814445.1 Verrucomicrobiota bacterium
AGCACACGCAAGCCCGACAGCCTGGACTACATAGGTCTCGTGCGCGCATCGTTCAGAACGTGGCTTCTCGATAAGGCCCAAAGCTTCTACCCTCATGCCCCGTTTGTGCAAAGCGACCTTCTACCCGACTACCAGGCCAGTGAACCAATCTATGTGTTCCAGGGAACGGATCACTTGAGAGCCAACTATCGTCGGCTGGCCCCCATGTACTACCAGGGCTATCCACAGCCGGGAGATCTGCCGACGCCCGACCATGCCGACAGTATTCCGCCTCGACTCTTCGAGGAATCCTATAGTCTGAATCGCCGACTCGCTGAGGAATGGAGCCGGCGTTTCGATGCGGAGAGTCAATCTTCCTCAATTCTCTTCTATCAGCGCTGTCTGAAACTTGCCCCCTATGAGACGACGATTTATCGGAATCTTGCACGCCTCCTGATGGATAATGGCGACTACGCCTGGACCTTGGCGTTGGTTCGTGACTTACCGGACACCAGCGAGGGTCTTGAGAGAAGCGACATGCAGCAGTTGGGTGTATTGGCAGCCCTTCAGCTTGGTGATGCAAAGCTTGCCCTTGATCTCGCATCTCAGGCCGCACAAACATGGCAGGAAACAGCCCTCGCCAGAAAAGCCTATGTTTTGGAAATACTGGGACTGCATGATGAATGTCTCGAGCTCCGCCAGGACAAGGACGAGCGCTACGATAGTGATTCCTCTCTTTTCTATTTCATCCGTCATCATCCTGAACAAGCGGAAAAGAAGGCGGCGGAGTTGTTCTCATGGCTGGAACAGTTCGAGGATCTTGAGAAAGCATCGGAAGCTGAGCGTTTCAGTTTTAACGAGTTCAAGGCGCATCCCTACTACTATGCCGCAATGGACCGATGGGATAAGGCTCTCTGGCTGTTGCTGCCACTTGCGGAGGCCGTGCAGAACGACTACATCTGGTTCATGCTCATGACAACGGGCCAGAAGATGCAGGATCAGAACGCGGTCAATCTGGCACAACATGTCCTGGCTACACATGTGCACAATTGTTACGGCGACTTCGCCCGATTCATGCGGAAGGAGCAGACTTGGGAACATGTGTTGAACACCGCGCGCGTTGAGGAGAAACCGCAGCCCATCTATTTCCTCGCCTCCGTTCTTGCCGAGCAAAGGGGTGACAAGCCGCTTGCCATACGACTTCTGAAACAAGTCATGAATCCACGCTTCGGAACCGGCGCCTGGTTCACCTGTGCGTGGAACGGGTTGAAGAAGCTGGATATCGATCCATATGCATTCGCACGCCGAACTCTGAAAACGCAGGGGCAAGAACCATCGGTAGATGTAGAGAAGTAACGCGACGTTCGGCAGTGTCGTGCATTCCTCTGTCGGAAGCACTGAGGAATGATTAGATTCCGTTTTAGGTCGCTTAGGTCCTTTCGGCCCCTTGAAACGACAAAAGGGATCTAAAGCTCGCTACCCAAGCTGTGTGTTATGGGTCGCTTCAAATGCGGAGATATCCGACTCGTGCTCAAGAGTCTGGGCAATGTCGTCCAGACCTTTCAGCAAGGTCTCTTTGACTCCCGGGTCCACTTCGAAGCTGAAGGACTTTCCTGATTCCAGCGCGATGGTCTGGGCTTCCAGATTGACTGTTGCTTTCAGGCCGGGCGACGCGTTCACCGCGCTGAAGATTTCATCCACCTCGGCGGAGGACAGTTCGATCGTCAGGACTCCGTTCTTAACGCAGTTGTTGCGGAAGATGTCGGCGAACGCGGGGACGCGGACGTCTCCCCGCTGTGCCCACGGCGCTATAACAGTCCTGAACCCGTACTGAGCGATAGCCCACACGGCATGCTCGCGGCTCGAGCCGCAGCCGAAGTTGTTGCGCGTTACCAATACTGACGCCCCCGCGAAGGCCGGAGCGTTCAGCTCAAAATCCTGGTCCGGTTTGCCGACCTCGTTGTAGCGCCAGTCAAAGAACAGACTCTCGCCGAAGCCAGTGCGCTTGATGGATTTCAGGAACTGTTTCGGGATAATCTGGTCCGTGTCCACATTGGCCCGGTCCAGTGTTCCGACTACTCCCGTGTATGTTTCGAATCTATCCATTACTCCACTGCCTTATATCTACAAAGTGTCCTTCAATTGCCGCAGCGGCGGCCATTTCGGGACTCACCAGGTGCGTGCGTCCGCCCTTGCCCTGCCGGCCCTCAAAATTGCGGTTCGAGGTTGAGGCACTGCGTTCCTGCGGTTTCAACTGATCCGGATTCATTCCCAGGCACATACTGCAACCCGCGAAACGCCATTCAGCGCCTGCACCCTTGAATACCTTGTCCAGGCCCTCCGCTTCAGCCTGCCGGCGTACCGCCTCGGAACCCGGAACGACCAGCAGCTTGACGGAGTCCGCTTTTTTCCGTCCTTCAAATATCTTTGCCGCACGGCGCAGGTCTTCAATGCGGCCGTTTGTGCAGCTTCCGATGAAAACGGTATCCACGCTTACGTCGGTCAGAGGTGTTCCGGGAGTCAGGCCCATGTATTCCAGGGCCTTCTCCACATCGCCTGCGGAGTATCCGGGTACACTGCCGGGTTCAGGAACAGTCGCCGTCACGTCAGTCACCATTCCCGGGCTCGTACCCCAGGTGACCTGCGGGGCGATTTCCGAAGCGTCGATTGTGATCGTGGCATCGAACTTCGCACCGTCATCGCCGGGCAATGTCCGCCAGTACTCAACCGCTTTCTCGAACGCCTCGCCTTTCGGCGCAAACGGACGGTCTTCGGCTGAGACATAGTCAAACGTGATATCGTCCGGCGCGATCATGCCGGCGCGGGCGCCGCCCTCGATACTCATATTGCAGACCGTCATCCGGGCTTCCATGCTCAGCGAACGAATGGCCTCTCCGCAGTATTCCAGCACGTAGCCGGTGCCGCCCGCTGTGCCGATCAGACCGATCAGCTTCAGGATCATATCCTTAGAGAACACGTGCGGTTGCAGCTTGCCGGTGTACTCCACCTTATACGTCTTCGGTTTCTTCTGGCGCAGTGTCTGCGTCGCCAGCACGTGCTCGACCTCGGAGGTGCCGATGCCAAATGCCAGCGTGCCGAAGGCTCCGTGCGTAGAGGTGTGTGAATCTCCGCAAACCATGGTCAATCCGGGCAGGGTTATGCCCAGTTCGGGACCGATCGTATGGACGATGCCCTGCTTATCGCTGTCCAGATCGTACAGCGTCACGCCGAAATCGGCGCAGTTCTTTGACAACGCCTCGACCTGCGCCCTCGAAATCGGGTCGCGGATGACGGAACGGTCATCCGTGGGCACATTATGGTCCATCGTCGCGAACGTCAGGTTCTGACGGCGTACTTTCCTGCCGGTCATGCGCAGACCTTCGAAAGCCTGCGGACTGGTCACTTCGTGAACCAAGTGCCGGTCGATATACAGCAATGCCGTCCCGTCGGATAACTCCTTGACGACATGCTTCTCCCAAATCTTCTCAAATAGTGTCTTAGACATAGCGGTGAGGAATATACACCTGAGCGAAATGATGGCAAGTCCTGAGCTCTCGGCTATGTCATTGCGAGCGATCGGGAGCGACTTGTCCTCCGTAGCTCGCAGAGCGAAGGGGGAAGCAATCCAGGGGTGGTGATCTGGATCGCCGCAGCGCCTTGCTCCACGCGATGACGCAAAGGTTGTGGGATTTTACTCCCACAACCTCCGCACACCCATACTGAAACACCTGTCAGGTCACTTCATCGCCGCGCGCCATGACGACCTTACCGGTCCTGACCACTTCGACCACGTCGTACTTCTTGATCATCTCGATCATTGCATCGACTTTGTCCGACGCGCCGGTCGCCATAACAGTAATTGAGCTCTCGGTGAGATCCACCGTCTTCGCGGCGAAATGCTCAACGATCTGAAGGACCTCGGTCCGCTGATCCGACTCCACTTTCAACTTGATCAGGGCCAATTCGCGAACGACCACGTTCTCGAAGGTGTGGTCGAAGCAATGGATGACGTCCACGAGTTTGTTAACCGCCTGGATCACCTGTTCCAGGCTCTCGGGATCGCCTTTTCCCGCGATCGTCATACGCGAATACTGCCCGTCCATTGCGGATGACACGACCAGGGAGTCGATGTTATATCCGCGCCGCGCGAACACCTGAGCGATTCGGGCCAGGACACCGGGCTTGTTGGCCACGTAGACACTTAGCGTGTGCGTGTCGTTGTTGTTGCCGTTAGCTGTCATCTTGTATCCCTTTCTTATCGATCAAGTAGAACCCGTCGGTTTCTCAAGTTTCTGTTTCGGCGGCTCGATCAACATGTCCTCGATCGCCGCTCCCGCCGGAATCATCGGAAACACGTTATCCGCTTTCTCCACATGCGCGTTAACAACCACCGGACCGTCATTGTACTCAAGAGCCCGGGTAAGAATCTTCTTCACATCAGCGGGACGCCTCAGGGTCAACCCCTTTGCTCCCGGGAAACACTCCGCCAGGCGAGCGAAGTCAGGATTCCCCTCCAGATTCACACCACTCTCGCGGTTCTCGTAGAACAGGTCCTGCCACTGACGGACCATACCGAGGTAGTGGTTGTTCAGGACGAAGATCTTGAGCGGCAGCTTGTGAATGCAGGCCGTTGCAAGTTCGCACATCGTCATCTGGAATCCTCCGTCGCCCACAAACGCGGCGACGGTCTCGCCGGGCCGACCGAACTGAGCGCCTATAGCGGCAGGCAGGCCGAAACCCATCGTCCCCGCCCCGCCGGAGGAAAGCCAGTTATGCGGATGGTCCGTCTTGTAGAACTGACCTGCCCACATCTGATGCTGACCGACATCGGTGGCCACCACTGCTTTGCCTTTCGTCAACTTGTAGAACTCGTCGATAACGTGCTGCATCTTGAGTCCACCCTGCTTCTTGTATTTCAGCGGAAAGCGCTTCTTGTAGCCGTCCAGCGTCTTGATCCAGTCATCCGTATTCAAACGCCCGACGTGCTTGATCAGCTCTTCCGTGAATTCGCGAGCGTCCGCGTTGCAGTAGTAGTCGCACTTGATCATCTTGCCGAATTCACCCTTGTCGATATCGACATGAATCCGAACCGCGTCTTTGCAGAACTTCTCCGCCTTGCCGATGATTCGATCGTCAAAGCGGGAGCCTATCGACATGATCAGGTCACACTCAATGATGGCCTTGTTCGCATAGGCAGTGCCGTGCATGCCCAGCCAAGCCAGCGACAGAGGATGCGTCTCCGGGAAGGCCCCTTTTCCGAGCAGAGTGGTCACCACCGGCGCCTGCATTTTTTCCGCAAGCGCACGAACCGCCTTCTCTGCACCTGCGATCAGCGCCCCGTGTCCAATCAACAGAATCGGCTTCCGCGATTTGCTCAGCGCCTCGGCAACCTGCATCACCTGCGTGGTGTTCAATTCCGGTTTCGGATGATACCCCGGAAGATCCATCGGCGAGTGCAGGTCCGCGGAACACGCACCTGCCGTCACGTTCTTGGGCAGATCGATCAGCACCGGGCCCGGCCTTCCCGTGTTCGTGATATGAAACGCCTCACGGACGATCCGGGGAATGTCGTTTGAATTCTTGACCAGGTAGCTGTGTTTAACCACCGGCATCGTAATACCGAAGATGTCAGCCTCCTGAAATGCGTCCTTGCCCAGCATCGGCGTGATCTGCTGTCCGGACAGAACGATCATCGGGACCGAGTCCATGTGCGCCGTCATGACGCCCGTAAGCGTATTTGTCGCTCCGGGACCGCTGGTCACCAGAACGACACCTGGTTTGCCGGTGGCCCGGGCATACCCGTCAGCCATATGGGAAGCGCCCTGCTCATGACGGACCAGAATCAACTTGATCTTCGTCTTCGTCGTAACCAGCGCATCGAATATGGGAATCGCCGCTCCGCCCGAGAGACCGAAGATGTATTCGACCCCCTCGTTTTCCAGACAGCGAACCAAGGCTTGTGCCCCATCCATTGTTTCAGTTGTCATGATCAGCCCTTTCTTACGGTATTCAGAGTAAATATATGGCACCTCACTATATTGTAAACAATAATATGCAATATATTTTGCTAACAGAACGCTCGACTCTTATTACTTGACAGATAGTACTAGCATTATGGATCTCTTTTCCCATAAAGGACATGTTATTGCCACATATTCGCCATTTTCAGGCATATAGATATGAAAAGCCCCGGGACCGAGGCTGCAGAAGGGCGAATCCAGCGCCCCCCCACTGTATCGGGCGGAGTGAGGGATCCGCAGGTACGCAGAGACGAGTGAGCAGGTGGAGTAAGTGGGCCGTTTAAGAAGGGGTTTAAGTGTGCAGAAGCAAGTAGCGCACAGTTAAACGGATTCACTTAAACGACCTGCTTACTCGCCCCCCTTCACGGTGATTCTGGACTTAGAATCTGCGGAACATTCCGCACACAGCCCGGTCTGCTTTTCCGAGTGGGCGTGTCTCAAATATGCAGGTTAGAGGTCAGTCACCGCACCCAGCGATGCGGAGGCAACCACCTTCGCGTACTTCGCGAGGACTCCGCGAGTATACCGTGGCTTCGGCTGCTTCCACTTCGCCAGACGCTTCTTGATCTCTGCTGTGGAGATGTTGAGATTGATCTGACGCTTCTTGGCGTCAATGGTGATCTCGTCCCCGTTCTTGACGACGGCGATGGGACCACCCACATGAGCTTCCGGGGTAATGTGCCCCACCACGAATCCATGACTTCCGCCGGAAAAGCGGCCGTCGGTGATCAAGGCGACATCCTTGCCAAGGCCTTTGCCCATGACCGCCGAGGTCGGCGCGAGCATCTCGCGCATTCCGGGTCCGCCCTTCGGACCCTCTCGACGGATTACTATCACGTGGCCCTTCTTGATCGTTCCATCAAGAATCGCTTTGAGCGCGGCTTCTTCGGAATCGTAGACTCTGGCCTTCCCTGTGAAGCTCAAGCCCTCCTTACCCGAAATCTTCGCAACGGCTCCGGTCGGCGCCAGGTTGCCGCGCAGAATAATCAGGTGACCCTCTTTTTTGATCGGATCGCTGAAAGGTCTGATTACCTTCTGCCTCGCGGGGTACGGCCTGACGTTCTTCAGATTCTCCCGGAGCGTTTTGCCTGTCACTGTCAGGCACTCACCATTCATCAGGCCCTCCTCGATCATCATCTTCATCAGAGGAATCGTTCCGCCGATCTTGACCAGCTCAGCCATGACGTACTTGCCGCTCGGTTTCAGGTCGGCGACGACCGGCGTCTTCTTTCCAATGAGAGTGAAATCGTCGATCGACAATTTCACGCCGGCGTCGTGGGCCATTGCAATCAGGTGAAGCACCGCATTGGTCGAGCCCCCGAGAGCGGTCACGACGGCGATAGCATTCAGGAAGGCGTCCCTCGTCATGATGTCGCGCGGACAGATACCATTCTTCAGAAGATTCAGCACTGCGGCCCCGGCATCGCGGCAATCACGCTTCTTAGCCGCGGAGACAGCCGCCTGCGCGGAGCTGTTCGGCAGACTCATGCCGAGAGCCTCGATCGCCGAAGCCATTGTGTTGGCGGTGTACATGCCGCCGCACGAGCCGGGACCGGGAATCGCACAGCATTCGATCTGTTCAAGTTCCTTGCGCGACATATCGCCACGAGCACGCTTCCCTACGGCCTCAAAAACGGAAACGATATCCACTTTCTCACCCTTGTGGATTCCGGGAAGTATGGTGCCGCCATACACAAACACAGAGGGACGATTTAAACGCGCCATCGCCATCAGGCAGCCCGGCATGTTCTTGTCGCAGCCGCCGACCGCGACCAGCCCATCGAAACCCTCACAGCCCATGACGGTCTCGATTGAGTCAGCGATCACCTCGCGCGAGACCAGCGAGTACTTCATCCCCTCCGTACCCATGGAAATGCCGTCGGAGATCGTGATCGTATTGAAGATAACCGATTTACCTCCGGCCGCATCCGCGCCCTTCGCCGCCTCGCGCGCCAGTCCGTCGATATGCATATTGCAGGGCGTCAGCATGCTCCACGTCGAAGCAATGCCGATCTGAGACTTCTTGAAGTCGTCGCGCGTGAATCCCACCGCATGAAGCATGGCCCGGCTTGGAGCCCGCTCCATCGGACCTGTGACGAGTGATGAGTACTTACGGGGATTTGGCTTCTTCTTTGCTGCGATCTTCTGACTCATAGGTGCTTCCCTCTCCAGAATCGACGGTGTGTTTCGAGAATATCGTGCAGGTGTGCGCGCTTGTCAACGACGGCAGGCTTCGGGTTTCGGTGTCCAGGTGATACGAAAACTTCCAAACCTTGGAACTTTTTCAGACGGAATTTCCGAACCTTGGAAGTTACAGATCGGTCAACACCCTCAGCGCGGCGACGAGGTCGACGAGTTCGTCGTAGTTCTTGCAGTAGATACTGATGTCATGCTTCTCGCTCACGCGGCTGGAATTCTTCACGGTCTTGGTGCTGAATTCCAGTTCAAGGCGGTAGGCGTCGGGGAGGACGGCTTTGTATTGTTGAAGATACGGCGACAATCGGGTCACTGCGCCCCACGGGACATTGCGCGTGAGGGTGAGCGTGCTCTTCTTCTCCACGGGCTTCTTGTCCTTCCACTCGGTGCGCGTCTCTTCGGAAGTCTTCACGTAACTGAAACCTTCTTCGTCGACGACGAAACTGCGCGCATCGGCATCCTCTCCGCTGACCCGGGCCTTCTTCACGATCGATACAGCTTCCGCCGCGCTGAGCTTGCCGGCGTACGTGCTGTCAGCGGCAATATCCAGCGTATACGGCGTAACGGTCGAACAGGCCGAAAGAAGTCCTGTCGCCAGCAACATGATCACAGATATCACACGAGTATTCATAACAGACACCTCCTGCTCTTACTTTTCGATATCCAGCCAGCCTCCTGAGTCTGAACGGGACACTGCAGATACTATCACGCTGCCTTGACGCCGCGTACGTTGCGTTGCGACCCTCACCCTCCGCCAGCGACAGTAACTTCGCATGGGGTTCAAGGTACTGTGTCACCCCGGCGAGAAACGCGTTCGGCTCTGTGCCGTAGACGTAGTCTTCAACGTCAAACCGTTCGTCCCAGAAATCGCTGTCGGGTTTCATCTCTATACGGTACCCCAAGAGTGGCGCTCATACCATCTGACTTAAGACGCATTTCGAATGCAACAGGCAAAGAAAAGGACACAGCCCTGACGGGCTTGACTGCAAACAGTGGATGAAGTTTGCACCGTTTGTAGTCAATGCCGTCCGTCTTCATCCCGCTTAGCGCATTCGCGTCAACCTAAGGCGTAACTACTTCTTCCGGGTCGACTTGGACGGTTTGATGCGTTTGACAATGAGGGTGTTTCGATCCTCGATTTCCCACTCAAAGGTTTCGCCCTTTTTCACTCCGAGCGCCTCAGCCAAA
>JAHIZV010000056.1 GCA_018814445.1 Verrucomicrobiota bacterium
AGGGCGAACAGGCCCATGCCACAGTAGGCGTCGATCAGATGGTCCGCTTCCAATTCGCTGCATTCCGTCCGCACTCTCTGGATCAGCAATTCGGTCACTTCGGGATTCACCTGGAAGAAGGAAGTGGATGGCACGAGAAGATTCAGGCCCGCAATACGCTCGGGTTGGAGTGCGGAGTCCTGTTTGTCCACATACGTCCACACAGTCCACTCGGTCCCGGAGCGGATCGTCAGATCGCCGTCGACGTGTGGATTCTCTGCAAGGATGCGGGATAGGGTGTTGTTGATGATATCCGTGACCAAGGGGCATCGCTCGACTGGCAGCAGTGTCTTGTTGTCGAGCGCGAGGAAACCGGGTTTTCCGGGCCCATGCAGCGTCATCTTGTTGCGGTAGCCATAAGGCTTCGGCGACGGAACAATGGGCTCAACGGGAGGATTCTCGATCTTGGCGATGCGTACCAGCGTGTCGGTCAGTTGTTTCTCTTTGACCGCAAGCTGATGCTCATAGGAGATGTGCTGATACTGACACCCCCCGCACTGTCCGAACCACTTGCACTTGGGATTCACGCGGTGCGGTGACGCAATGAGATGACTCAGGACTTTGCCGCGGGCGAACGATTTCTTGTTCTGTGTCAGTTTTGCCTCAACCCGCTCGCCGTCGATGGTGAAGGGGATGAACGTGGCCTTTCCGTCGATACGCGCGACCCCGTCCCCGCCGAAAGCGATATCCTCGATGTCAGCGATCGTGATCATATGCGAAGCCTTGGAGTGCGGTACTTCGAGTACCGCTTTGGGTGCGCGAAGTCAGACTTCGCGCCGGGCAGGCGGCAGTTCGACTGCCGCAATCCGAAGGATGCTTGCAGCATCGGATCATTTCGTCGGCCCACTCAACGCAAACATAGCGATCGCTGCAGCAACCGACGCATTCAGCGAGTTCACACTTCCCGACTGCTCAATGCTCGTCACATAGTCGGCCATGTTTAGAATAAACTGTCCAACGCTCTTATCCTCGCCGCCGATGACCAATAGCGTCTTTTCAAGTCCGAGTCCCCGAATCGCTCGGATGTCGGTAGTGCCCTTGGCATCCAGAGCAACAATCTTGAACCCGTGCTCCGCCGCCTTCCGCGCATAGTTGTTCCCCGACATCTCTTTGCTGATCTGCAGGAATTCGGTTGCACCGGCTGAGACCTTCACAACGGACGGATAAACTTCCGGCGTGCCGCGCATAGACATCAGCACGGAATGGAACCCGAAAACTTCAGCACTCCGCAGGATAGCTCCGACGTTATGGGGGTCCTCAACATTGTCCAACAGCAGCAGGCGATCGCCCTCAAGCAACTTGTCGAAATCAGCGTAAGGGTAGGGGCTGCTCTTAAGAACCACGCCCTGATTATCCTTCGTCCCCGAAAGATCAATCACTCGTCCCTTTTCAACCCACTCGTAAGGAATCTCCTTCCGCTCGAACAACTCGACCAGCTTCTTCATCCGCGGATTGTTCTTAGTCGACTCGCTCACAAACGCATTCATTATCCGCCGCCGCCCGCCGCGAATGACCTCGAACGACGGGTTGATGCCGTAGATGTATTCCTTGCTGGATCTTGGTTTTGCCATGGGGGGAGTGTTGGAGTTCGAAGTTTAAAGTTCAAGGTTCAAAGCGAGCCAGCCACTTTGAACTTTGAACTCCGAACTTTGAACTAGCCGGCGTTAGCGCCCGCCAGCTGCCCGCAGGCAGCGCCGATCTCGGTCCCGCGCTCGATTCGGACTGTACAGGGGATGCCCGCGTTTGACAGTTCCTTCTGGAATATGTCCACGCGCGCCCGTTGTGAGCGTTCCAGCGGCGTGCCCGGGACGTGGTTCCATGGGATCAGGTTTACGTGGCAGAGGAGATGTGATCCGTCGGGGTTTGTCAGTAGTCCGGCGAGTTGTCTGGCAAGTTCCGGCGTGTCGTTCTTCTCCTGAAGCAGGATGTACTCAAACGAGACGCGTCTGCCCGTCTTCCCGGTGTAGGACCTTACGGAGTCGATGAGGTCGGCGATCGGATAGCGTTTGTTGACCGGCATCATGTCGAAGCGAAGCTCGTCGTTCGGGGCGTGGAGAGAGACGGCTAGATTGATAGCGTATGGTGCGTCCGCAAGCCGGTCGATGCCGGGGATCAGGCCGACAGTCGAAACGGTAAATCCGCGCGCGCCCATGTTGAATCCGTCCGGGTCATGCAATCGCTCAACAGCTTCCCACCACTGATCGTAGTTATTGAACGGTTCGCCCATGCCCATGAAAACGATGTTACTTAGCAGGCGGGGGAACCGGTTCTTCTGGGTGGGCTGTGCGCCCGTTCCGACCTTGCGGCCCATGCCGCGGAGTTCCCTCTCGGCCCAGAGAACCTGTTCGATCATCTGTCCGGGCGTAAGATCGCAGAGAAACCCCAGTTTGCCCGTGGCGCAGAATGCGCAGGCCATGGGGCAGCCCGACTGGCTCGAAACGCAGACGGTGGCCCGGTCCTTGTAAACCATAAGAACACATTCACCGGGATTACCGTCAGGAAGATGGAAAAGGGCTTTCTTTGTCATGTCCTTGTCGCACGTCAGCACTTTATCAAACCGAAGTGTCTCCATGCGGGTCTCTTCCAGCAATTTAGAGCGCAGATCCTTTGAAAGATCAGTCATGTATTCCGGGCGACGTGCGAGATTCACGTAAAGCTGACGATAGACCTGCCCGGCCCGGAACTTCGGTTCACTCCAGGAGGCGAGCAGTTCCTCGATCTGTTCGAGGGTCATGTTGTATAGCGATGGTAACTCCGTGGACACGGCGTGAAGTTAGCAAAGTTCCTGCAAGGGGCAAATCAGGAAAGTCGCGCGCATCCAGACCACCTGATCCAGTGTTCATGGAGGATGGGTCGGCGCTGAATGCAGGTAGAGTTCTTCTCGCTAAATCGGCGGTGCCGACTACACTGGGCGATCATGGTCAGAAGGAAACTGAAAAGAAGAAAGCGGCTGAGGCTCTGGAAGACTGTTCGAACGGTTGTCCTTCTGCTTATACTCGCGGCAGTGGCATTGCCCTTTGTTATGAAATCTCCTGAATTGCCGGCAGGTCTGAACGTGCGCAGTGGGCGCGTTCCCGTTGACGAGTCCACAACCGAACTGCTGATCGATACCACGTCCTTCGATGTCAACACGCAGGAACGGGTGATTGATCAGACGATCTTCGATGCGGCGCTACGCATGATCAGTGAAGCCGATCACATCGTTTACATGGACCTGTTCCTCTGGAACACATGGCAGGGGGCGATACCCGAAGATCACAGGAACCTGGCTGAAGAACTGGCGACAGCTCTCATTGAAAAGAAAAGGACCTGTCCGCACGTCGACATCCTGGCAGTTACCGACCCTATCAACCGGATCTATGGCAATATGGAAGAGGCCCTTTACGAAAGACTGGCCGATGCGGGCATACCGGTCGTGTTCACCGATCTTAATCGCCTCCCGGACTCAAACTTCCTCTACGCCCGGCCCGCGAAGTTCTATGAACGCCTGTTGAAATCTGTAGGACCGGTCCAGCGTTGGCTGGATAAGCCCCGTGTCACGAATCCTTTCAACCCGGGCGGTCCTGACATATCTGCGCGCCAGATGGCGAGACTGCTTCTCTTCAAAGCCAATCACCGCAAGGTTGTCATCACGGACGACGGGCGGGAGCAGTTGCGACTTCTGGTTGCCAGTTGGAATCCCGCCAACGGCAGTTCTGCTCATTCAAATATGGGTCTGCTTCTGGATGGGGAAGTGGCAAGACTCGCTCTCACTGTCGAGCTTGACGCGGTGGCCTGGTCTATCGAAAAGGCTGGCAACGTTCTCGAGACATCCGGCAGGCGCGCGGCGTCGGCAGTTGTCGGTCTCCGCGAGTATCTGCAACGAACGGTCGACGCCGCGATCGCTCCCGAGAGTGGAGCAGAAGCTGAGTGGTTGACAGAAGGACAGATAAAGAACGGCGTGATCGAACTCCTGGATGATGCCGGCCCCAGAGACGAGGTCCGCATCGCGATGTTCTACCTGTCTGATCGCGATGTGGTCCGCGCGATCAAGGATGCCGCATACGGAGGCGCGGACGTGCGCGTGATTCTCGACCCGAACCGCGACGCGTTCGGGCGATACAAGAACGGTGTGCCGAATCGTCCTGTTGCCGCTGGACTGCTCAAGTATGCGGCGGGAGAGGGCGTGAATATAGATGTCCGCTGGGCCGACACGCACGGAGAACAATTTCACACCAAGGCTATGAGCATCTTCAACGGGAAGACCGGGAAGTTCCGCTTCATTTGCGGGTCAGCCAACTGGACGAGGAGGAACATTGGCGGTCTAAATATGGAGGCCAACGTGGCCCTCTACAAAGCCCCCTCCATCACGACCCGATTCAACAGCTACTTCGACACGCTCTGGGATAATTCTGATGGTCTCAGTCACACGCTGGACTACGAGGCCTTTGCCGACGAAGGTTGGCGTCTGTTGAAGAAGACTGTTCTGTATCGCATTCAGGAACCCACCGGCCTCTGCACGTTCTAGCATGAGTCTTCTGCGCAGAATCATCATAGGTTCCCGTCCGAAGCGGACGTTTATCAGAACGCTGATCCTTGCCGTCCTTTGCGTCGTTATATTCCGCTATGTTCTGCGGCCCTCGATCACCGAGGGTCAAAGTATGGAGCCGACGATACACGACGGATCTCCGCACCTGCTGAACATGTTTGCGTATGCCTGGTCGAACCCGGATCTGGGCGACATCGTGTCCATCAAGGCGGCCGGGCACCGGGTGATGTACTTGAAGCGTGTCCTCGCAGGGCCGGGCGACACGATCGCCTTCATAGATGGTGACCTCGTCGTCAATGGCGAGCGGGTGGAAGAAACCTACATGAAGTACCGCGACAGTTGGAATATGAACGAGAAGACGATGGGCGTTGACGAATACTTTGTCGCGGGTGATAACCGCGGGATGCCAATGGATCTGCATGTCGCGGGAACGGTCAAGCGGCGTCATATACTCGGGAGATTGCTATGGTGAAACATTGCCCGCCGGGACGATGGCTTACAGTGCTTGGCGCGACGCTGCTTCTGCAGGCGTGCGCCGGAGGAGACGCGAAGGAGATCAACCGTAATCTTCGCGATCTCGTTGAGAGAACCGCCTTCAGCGAACAGGAGAAGGCTCTACAGGCTGTCCGGAGCGCCAAAGAGATCGGGCAGTTCTTCACAAAGGACGTCCGGATCGATTCAGATCTTCTCCCATATCCCATTCGTGACCGTTCGGATCTTGTTGCAATGATTGTTCAGATCCGCAGCCGTTTCTCCGGCCTCGACATCGAGATTCCGGAAAAGAGTCTGAAGATCGATGATTCCCGGACTTCAGCCGGGATGAGTCTGGTGGTGAAAGGGCGTGCAACGGGGTGGGGCGACTCAAAGACGGAATGGAAAGAATTTGACGTCCAATGGCGCAAAACCGATGACGGCTGGCGCATTTCCCGCGCAACCCCCATCGAAACCATCCAACGCCCGTAACCGACATCCTCCACCAGTGTTTCATTTAGCGTCACGATCGTGACGCTAAATGAAACACACGAGGGCTCAGTATTTGATCATTATTTCGTGTAGTTGAGCCCGCAGGTGGAAGGCCTTCTCGCCCATGTATCCATTCGGCCAGAGCGAACGCGGTAGGAGAGGATCATCGCGCATCGCGGTCATGTACGCGGTAAGCTCCTCTCTCGCGAGCTCCTGTAGTTGCTCGCGTTCCACTTCCCCGTTCTCCAGTCGATCAATACTCCTTCGGCAGGCATCGCAATACCAGAGCTGGTTTCTTGTGATGGTGACGAAATCCCAAGCGCTGTGCACAATTTCATACGGTTGTTGACCAAGCACAGTCCGGACTTCAAAAAGATAGGCGTATTCATCGATTCCCGCTGCTTTGACCAAGTTATGATACTCAGCTCTGACATCATCCGGCGTAATCCACAGGCTTTTCTGCAGCAGGCCCATCTTCTTACGGGCCAGGAACTTCCGGAGGACATCTCTATAGGCGCGGTTCTCCTCCGGGATGTCATAAGAGAGTATCTGCCAGAGCCCCGACCATCGCCGCCTCCATGATTTTTCCGGTCGCATGAACTCTGGTATTCTGCCCTGTCCCTCCTCAGTCAGGGACAGCGAGGTATAGCCAGTGGAACCGGATTTCTCCACAATCAGCCCTGCTTTCTTGAGGCGGTGAGCTGCCAGACGATACGGTCCCTCATCGGGTCTCGAAGTGTTCCACGTGAGCGATCTCCCGCCGCTGACAAGCAGCTCTGCTGCCCCCGCCAGGAAGTTCAGCACTTCGTCGCGCGCGTAGATCTTGACCAGCGCGAGCGGATAGTCCGGTCGCGGAAAGAACATTTGTTGTTCCATAATAATTTCCTCCTTGGTACTCCACCCGGTGGGGCGGAGGGCGGAGAGTAGAGGCTTTGATGTTCATCGGCAATGTTTCATTTAGCGTCACGATCGTGACGCTAAATGAAACAGTAGGAGTCGATAAGTTGAGCTTATGATCGGGCGACGGGGCTTCTTTCCACGGCGATGTATCCAGCGGGGAAAGGTTACCGATGGGCCCGGATGCGGAAGACGGATGAGTCTCCGATCGCGCCCAGAGTATCCAAGTTCATGGCGTTCGTTACGGGCGTTGGGGGGGTATTGGTGAAGACGGACTGCCAGGCCGTACCCGTCGCGCTTGAAGCCGTCTCGACGTATTGCCATGCCTTGGTGCCGCCGGCCCATTCGAGGCGATTTGACGCACCCGAGTCGGCTATCAGCAGAAAGCGCAGATAATCCCCCGAGTTGTTCGGATCGGTGTCGGCGAGCCACTCGCTCCAGTCATCCACGTTATCTCCATCGGACTGCGGATCGTTCGGGTTCGAGCCTGTGTCGACGTCTCCGATGTAGATGCCCGTCCCGGTTTCGATTACATCCGGGAGTCTGTCGTCATCGCTGTCGGCAAACTCGTCGAATCCGATGTCGGTAGTTCCCACTCGTGGTTCCTGGTCGATATCGAAGCCGCCGCCGCTGACGCTGCCCGCTCCCACGCATGGAGAGGGGTTCATTAAGTGGAAGTTGGGGAAGAGCCGTGGCTCCGCGTCGATGTTGCTCGCACCGGGATAGCCGCCCTTGATGTTGCAATGCGAGACGGCAAGCGTTGCGCCATTGGTCAGGAGGGGGAATCCGCCGTAGATGATCGTGTTGGAGATGGACAGCGATGACGATGTCGCTTCAAGCTGATTCACGATGTGATTGCTGACGATGGTGCATCGATCGATGGATCCCGTGGACGAGGTGATCTGCAGAACATGACCGCCCAGCGAGCCGTCTCCATTTTCAGCGAAGAGGCTTGTCTCGATCTCTACATCGGAATACGCGTGGCTGAGGGCGCTGCCGAACGAGCTCGCATTCTGAAGAAAGGCGACTCGTATGATCTCGCATGTCGTATGCTGCATACTGATGGCGCCGCCGGTCCAGTGCGCGGTGTTGCTTGCGAACACAGTGGACCAGCCCTCTGACGGGTCGTAGGCCGGCTCCAGTTCGGATGACCCGATAAGGAGCTTCCCGCCATATGCTGAAATGGCGCCGGCGTGATTGCTGGCGCTGTTCCCGACCACCTGTGAGTCTACTATGAAGGTCGTTCCGCCCCCGAGTGATATAGCCCCGCCGTCTCCACCCGATCGGTTATCAAGCAGACGGGAGCCTATAATGGGAACTGTGCTCCCGGATGCGTACAGGCCTCCCGCGCCGAAGATGCCGTGATTGCTTCGCACTTCGGCATTGGTGAGCATCAGGAAGCCGGCGTTGACATCGGCGCCGCCTCCGTATCCGGCTGTGTTTTCAAGCAGCAGCGTCTCATTGAGGGTTGCACTGCTCTGGGACATGTAGATGCCGCCACCTGTACCATTTGTCGCCGCGGAGTTTGCATGCAGCACCACGTTAGTGAATTGTCCGAGGTAGCCGGGTCCGTTTGAAAGAGCCAGCGAAGAGAACGTCTCGAGGGCGATCGCACCCCCGCGTCCCTGTAGTGCTCCATTCGTCGCCTGGTTCTCGCTGAAGAGTCCTCCTTCGATCAGCACGCTGCTCGAAGCGGTTCCATAGATGCCGCCTCCGTTGCGGCCGCATTTATTGCCCGGGAACGGAGGCGCTCCGAATGTCACGGCTACAAGGCGGGCGGTTGAACTACGCATGGACAGACCCCCACCATCCTGGCCGGCATAGTTCTCAAGGAAACGATTCAGGTTCGTATCGCACTGGAGGCTTGAATGATCCATCGCCATGCCGCCGCCGTAGAATGTGGACTCATTGAGGTGAACCTCGACGCCGCGGAGATGGACCTGCGAATTGCTTGCGTAGATGCCGCCGCCGAAATCCGCGTGGTTTTCCTCGACCATTACATCGATGGCAGAGGCGTTTCCGAGATAGGCGGTTGAGTTCAGTAGATAGACGCCGCCGCCCTTCATCGCGGTATTACTCCACAGAAGGCAGCTGTCGCCGGCTTCAATAAATGACCCGTTTGCTCCGAGCCCGCCACCGCGGGAAACAGGATTGAATGCGCCTCCGTTGGCAGCGTTCTGATAGAGATCGCCCTGGAAGAGGCGAAGGTATCCGGTTTCGACCCACACGCCGCCTCCGCCGCCATCGTTGACGACGTTGTGAAAAACATCGGCTTCCTCGCTCACGATATCAAGCCGCCCATCCACGAAGCACCCGCCTCCGCCCCAGGCGGCGCTGTTGGAGAATACACGTGAGGCGCCGATCATCTTCGCGTAGGAGTACAGGCCTACGCAGAGGCCTCCGCCGAAGGTTGCCCCGTTGGTGCTCAGATCGCAGTCGTTGAATTCGACCCATGAGCGATGGAGAAGTGCGCCTCCGCCGCAGATTAGGTTCGCACCTCTGACGAGATTTACACGGTCCACCCGCGAACTGCTGTCGATGAACCACAGCGTGGTGTTAAGCCCTTGACCGTCGATATAGGTCTCCCCGCCGGTGCGGTTCCACAGCGTGGCGTCGTAACCGCCTTCCATTGTGATATCCACGTTGGAAACAACCACGTTTTCAAAGAATGTTCCTTCAGACATTCGGATTGTGGCCCCGTCCAGGGCAATATCAACGGCCTGCTGAATCGAGGGGAGGATAATGATGGGATTGGTTCCCAGTCCCACGGTCTGAGCCTCAACGCTGACAGACACAGGCAGAATGAGACAGAGGGAAAGACAAGTGATTCTCGTTCGACGACTCACGAAACACCTCCTGAAGAAAGTGGCAACTGACGCCCTGTTTCCGGAAAATGTACAGAGAAACGGCCGGAAGTGACAGGACAAGTGCGACTTTTCCTGTTTGCCAGTGTCATCGAAGTCTGTATCTTCCCTTTCTTTGTCTCAATTGTGCTTCATGAAAGTCACGTTTGGGATGTAGTATTAGAGTTCCATTAGTGAACGAGATCAAGTCATGCGCATAGCACGTGGTGGATGGTGGTTTATTCTTGGGGCGCCGTTGCTGCCGTTGGCGGCTGCGGTAGCTCTGCATCTTTGTGGTGGGATCTGCCCGGTCTCCACGACGCTCTATATTGTCGCAGCCGTTCTCTTCGGCTTCATGCTGTTCTTCTTCCGGGACCCCGAAAGAAGTGTGCCTGACGACGAATCGCTGGTTGTAGCGGGCGCGGACGGTCTTGTGCGTGCGGTGACAGAGATGTATGAAGGCAAGTTCCTGAATGTCGATACCGTCAGGATCAGCATCTTCCTGAGTCCGTTCAACGTGCATGTGAATCGTTCGCCGATAGGCGGCAAGGTTGAGTCCCTTCAGTACACGCCGGGGAAGCATCTGTTGACCATCAGCAATGCGTCCTCTGAACATAACGAACACAGTTCCATACTTATTAGAGGGCAGGGCACAAGGTGTCTTGTTAAGCAGATTGTCGGTCCCATCGTCCGGCGCGTGGTCTACTGGCTGGAATTGGGCCAGGACATAGCCAAGGGCGACAGAATCGGCATGATGAAATTCGGTTCGAGGCTGGACATGTATTTCCCCAGGGACGAGGTGGAAGTCTGCGTTCAGAAGGGCGACCGGGTCACGGCGGGCGAAACGATTCTAGCCCGCATAAAAAAGGATTTATCATGAGCAAATGGCGGCAGGTCATACCGAACATCATCACGGTTATCGCGATGGTGGCCGGCTTCTACAGCATGGTCATGAGCGCCAACGGGAACTACCTCGCGGCCGCCCAATTGATCATGCTCTCCATGCTTCTTGACGGAATTGACGGCAATCTGGCCAGACTTATCAAGGGGACTACCGATTTCGGTGCGGAGTTGGATACTTATGTGGATATGTCCAGCTTCGGTCTGGCGCCCGCACTCCTGGCTTACCAGGTTGTACTCAAAGATTTCGGGTTGCTTGGCACCGCCGTCGCGACAGCCATGGTCGTCTCCGGCGTCCTGAGACTCACGCGATTCCGGATCCACGATCCCTACAGGGGGCAGAAGGGATATACCGGGCTGCCGATCACGGTAAACGCATGCTGGATTTCCATGTTTGTGTTCGTGACGGAATCAGGCCTTCTTGACCGTGAATGGTTCTCGCTCAGTCAGGGCCATCTGGCAACGGTTGTGTGGACGTCATCGATGCTGTTCATGGTGCTCCAGGTGTCGCGAGTGAGGTATCCCAAACCGACAAAGGAGCTGATCGGCTTTATCCCATGCGTTCTTTTTGTGATTCTTCTATTTCTGAAGATTCAATGGGCGGTCTCATCGGCAGTGACGATTTGCCTCGCCTGCTTCATCTATGCATTCGTAACGCCGCTCGTCCCGCGCCATCCGGTGGTGATAGAGGATGAGGAAGAGGAGCCCGTCGTGGTGCCCCATCCCTAGGACGTGTGGGAGTATGGGTGTGTTGGAGCGTGGGGGTGAACGCACAACTATCAACTCAAAATGCCCGACGCGCAATTGAGTGTTGCTTGATGTAAGTTGAGTGTTGTGATTTCCACTTGTCAGTAGCGTGGTAAGGAGGGGTCTACCTCAACGCTCCATGCGTCAATTCCTCCCTCGAGATTCGCAACATGAGGGAATCCGGCATTCCGGAGAAAGCGGACAGCCGCCATGCTTCGAATGCCGCTGTGGCACAGCACAACGATGTCGCGGCCCCGTTCCAGTCCGTCAAAACGATCCGGCAATTCACTGAGCCTGATGTGTACGGATGCGGGCAGAGAGGCTATCTCGTGCTCGAACGGTTCCCGCACATCGAGAATGATGATCGGAGCTTCGGCTTCCAGTTTTCTCGCTAGAGCCGCTGCCGATATCTGTTCTATCTCTTCATCGGCGGGGCACGGAAACTGTTCGCGTGCGGCAAAAGAATCTTCAAGCGAGGTAATCACCGGTTCATCTCCGCATGCTGGACAGTCGGGATCGCGCGTCAGTTCATATTCCTTGAAGGTCATCGCCAGCGCATCGAACGAAATGAGCCGACCGGACAGGGGAACACCCAGGTTCAGGATCAACTTGATGGTCTCCGTCGCCTGTATGAGTCCGATTACACCGGGAAGAACTCCGATGACGCCCGCTTCCGCGCAGTCGGGCGTGGTCTCCGGCGGAGGCGCCTCAGGATAGAGGCAGCGATAGCAGGGACCATTGTCAAAACCGAACACGGAGACCTGCCCCTCGAATCGGAAGATGCTCCCGTAAACGTCGGGTTTTCGCAGCAGGACACAAGCGTCATTCACAAGATAGCGTGTTGCGAAGTTGTCAGTCGCATCGACGACTACATCGTAGGATTCCAGAATCGTCGTTGCGTTAGCCGCGTCGAGACGGACATCGTGAGGTTCAACGGTCACGTTCGGGTTGATGCGCACAATTGCCGCGGACGCGGAATCGACTTTTTTCACACCGCAGTCGGAGGAGTGATGGATGATCTGACGCTGAATGTTCGAAAGATCCACTTCGTCGAAGTCGATCAGACCGAGGCGGCCCACACCCGCCGCCGCAAGATAAATGGCCGCCGGGCTTCCAAGGCCGCCTAAGCCGACAACGGCGACAGCCGACCTTTTCAGCTTTGCCTGTCCCTCAACTCCGACTTCGGGCAGTGAGAGTTGCCGCGCGTAGCGTGTGAGTTCCTCCCTGGAGAAGTCTGCCGTCATAAGCGCCGATATTCGCCTCCCGGTTACTCGGGAATAAAGAGTTTCTGGCCGGCGCGAAGATGGTTGGGATTTTCCAGGTCGTTGGCGTCGACAATGGTCTGCAGCTTAACGCCGTAGGTGCTCGCGATCTCAGACAGGCTCTCGCCCGGTTTCACTTCATGCTCTAACCCGTAGGCGTTTGCGTACCGATCAGATCGTTTTGCGGAACCCGACGCGGTCTTCTTCGAGCTTTTCATGACCTCGGTGATCTTTGACCCGAGACGTTCCACTATCTCTGTCTTGTCCTTCTCTCTTTCCGCGTCAACTTCACGGATTCGGCTCTCAACGATATCGAGACGGGACTCGACGGCGCGGAGTCCCGAGCCGGCAAGGTCGCCTTGTTCCCGGCGGACCGAGTCGATCTCGCGAGTCAATCGGTCGATTTCCAGTTCAAGAGCTTCGATACGGCCCGCCAGCCGCCGCGTCTCTTCCTGGAACAGGAGCTGGTCTTCGCGCTGCTGCATGGTGCGCTGAGACCGTGAAGAGCCGTAGTAGTCGGTGACACAACCTGAAGTGAAGGCGGAAAGAGCCAATGAAAGGATCACAAAACGGAATATGGAATGGATTGAAGTTTTCATCACTAAGCCAATGAAAAATGTGCGCATTGAAGTTATACTCTCGGTGTTTAACACATACACCTTCGTCTTGGGAAAACTACATCTTAACGGTGTGGTTGGCAAGAACGGTGCTGGAGAGAGAGGAACAGCTGTGGAAGAACTCTTGATCAGGAACGCGATGGTCTGGCCGCACGCCGGTGCCGAGGTGATTAAAGACGGAAGCATTCTGATTCGCGACGGGCGCATCGCGAAGATCGGCAGATTCAAGGCTCGGGCCGAATCTGTTGTCGATGCAGAAGGCAACCTGGTCATGCCCGGCTTGATCCAGACGCACATTCATCTGTGCCAGACCATTTTTCGAGGCGCGGCGGAAGATCTTCAACTTCTCCCCTGGCTGAAGAACTACATCTGGCCGCTCGAGGCATCTCACGATCCGGCGTCGATTCGCGCGTCGGCGCTCCTTTCCTGTGCGGAACTTATTCGCGGGGGAACGACGGCGTTCATGTCTTTTGAAACGGTACGGCACACGGAACACGCTTTCCAGGCTGTCGCGGAAACGGGTTTGATGGGCATCCTTTCGCATTGTCTGATGGATGAGAGCAGCGGCTACGGGCCGTTGGCCGTGGCGACGGATGACGCCCTTGCATATTGCGATGATCTTCTCGAGGAGTGGGAGGAGCACGATCGCCTTCGGCTGGCGGTGGCCCCGCGCTTTGCGCTCGCCTGTACGGCCGCGAACATGAGAGAAGCGGCGGAGTACGCCCGTGACCGCGGCCTTCTTCTACACACTCACGCGTCCGAACAGATTCCCGAGGTGGAACTCGTACGCGAACAGACCGGGCTTTTCAATATCGAGTACCTGGACTCGATCGGACTCTCCGGACCCGACGTGTGTCTCGCGCATTGCGTGCACACCGAAACCCACGAGCGCGACCTGTTGAGAGAGAAGGATACGCGGGTACTTCACTGTCCGTCGACCAATCTAAAACTCGGATCGGGTGTCGCACCGATTCCTGAGTATCTGGACATGGGACTTACGATATCCATCGGAGCGGACGGAGCGCCCTGCAACAATCGTCTGGACGCGTTCGAAGAAATGAGAATCGCCGGTCTGGTTCAGAAGCCGCGCCTTGGTCCGGAATGTTTCCCGGCGAAGGAAGTGGTGAAAGTCGCCACTGAAGGAGGAGCAAAGACCCTGTGGTGGGGTGATGAGATGGGGCGTCTGGACGAAGGCATGCGTGCTAACATTATCATCGTGGATCAGAACGCAATAAGTGTGGTCGGCTCTGAAAACTACGCGGCGAATGTGGTGTATGGTAATTGTGCGAGCGATGTGCTGATGACCATCGTAAATGGAAAGATCCTCTTTGAGGAAGGCAGGATAACGACCATCGATGAGGAAGAACTGAGGCGCGAAGCAAGGAAACAGAGAAAGAAGCTCTTCGAAAGAGCCGGAATCGCCTGAACAACTGCCCCAGCACGTGCGTCTCAGTAGTAAGAATGCCGATTATCAGCGGAGAAGGATTTATGAAGAAGACCATAGTATTTCTGATAACTGTCGCAGTCGCATTGCCGGTTCTGGCCGGGACCGTTATTGAAGTGGAGCAGAGAACGCCGGAAACCGGGGAGGTGTCGAAAGGGACGATTCTCCTTGAAGGGAACAGCATAAGAATGGACGTTCAGCACCCCGGTCACAAGAACGGTGTGATGAGTCTTCTCTTCCAACGGCAGTCCCGGGTGCTGCAGAGCGTCGACCACGTCGGAAGAAGTTATATGACGTTCGACGAGTTTGCGCTGGGCCAGATGGAACTGACCGTGAAAGACATGTTCAAGCAGATGGATACCCGGCTGGCGGAACTGCCGGAAAGCCAGAAAGGCATGCTCAAGAACATGATGAGCCGGACGATGCCGAAAGGCGGGGCGGCGATGGCCGTTGAGATTGTCCCTACGAAAGACGAGGGCATCACGCTGGGGCTGGAGACGGTGAGGCACGAGATCATCGGCAGCTCCGGAGAAAAAGTCAACGAGGTCTGGCTGACGGACTGGAAGAACGTTGAGGCCACGGCGAACGATCTGAGCCTGTTCTGTGATCTTGCCGCTTTTGAGGAAGAGATGATTCGACGCCTCAATAACGGACCCTCCTCGGATACATTTCTGAGTCACTACTCCCGCTTGCGTGAAGCCAACGGTTTCCCTGTCATGTATCGCTACTTCGAGAACGGAAGAATCATGACAGAGACTGCTTTCACGGCCTCAGCCACGAACTTCACAGATGCGGCGATCTTCAACATCCCCGAAGGCTACAAGCCCCAGCGCGTACCGGGCCTTCCGCCGCCGGACGAAGAAGAGTAGGACGTCAAGTTTCCGAACGGCGATGTTCTGTCTAACATGCGGTCAGAGTCCGCCATGCGTTCACGGTAGCCTCGAGGTCTTCGGCATCCCTTATTTCTGAGATCACGGCACAGGCGTCTGCGCCGGCGTCAAACACCTCAGCCGCGTTACCGAGATGTATGCCGCCTATGGCGACGACCGGGCAGGGGGTAATAGCTCGTAACCGCGTGAATTCATTCAGGCCGAGAGGTCCGTAATTCATTTTTTTTGAACTCGTATGAAAGACCGTGCCGATGGCGACATACGAAGGGTTGAGCCAGAGAGCAACCTCGATTTCTTTTTCGGAATGGGTGCTTATTCCCAGTCGCATGCCGGAAGAGGCAAGAGCGCCGAAGCCTGTGCGGGAAATATCATCCTGACCTATATGCACACCGTAGGCCCCATGTTTCAGCGCAAGTTCCCAGGCATCATTGATGAAGAGCCGGGCATCGTACTCCCTTGCGTATTTGATGGCCTGCTGAACTTCGCGCTCAAGTTCCTCGCCCTCAAGATCCTTTGCGCGAAGTTGAATAGTGGAGACGCCCAGGGGGAGGAGCTTCCTGACCCATTCCGCACGGTCAACGATCGGGTAGAGCCGGAGCGGCGTAAAGGGGCAGGGCGGGAATGTGCTTTCATCAGCCATTTGTTGAGTTTCACCCATTAAGCACGAACCATCAACCATTAACCATGGGTGGTTCCGCAGGGCCTTCTCCCTCGACGTGCCAGAATGGTGCCCCTGCCGTGGGCGTGCTGGGTGAAGCCATTTCGCGTGACGGCATCATGCCTGCTTCATACGCGGTGTGTCCTGCGTCTACGGCATGGACGAATGCCTTTGCCATGGAAACGGGATCGTCAGCCAAGGCTACGGCGCTGTTGATAAGAATGCCGTCAAAGCCCATCTCCATCACCATGGCGGCGTGCGAGGGCTTACCGATGCCTGCGTCAACGATCATGGGGATATCAGGGATGCGTTCGCGAAGAGTCCGCAGCGCGTAGGGATTCAATGGTCCCTGCCCGGAACCGATCGGCGCAGCCCACGGCATCAGAACCTTGCATCCGACTTCGATCAGGCGACGGCCAATGACCAGATCCTCTGTTGTATACGGCAGGACTTCGAATCCATCGCTCACCAGTTGTGCCGCGGCTTCGACCAGCGCCGTTGTGTCAGGTTGGAGGGTGTAGTCATCGCCAATTACTTCAAGCTTGATCCAGTCAGTTTCGAAAAGTGCGCGCGCCATGTGTGCGATGGTGATGGCTTCCCGTACGGTCTTACAGCCTGCCGTATTGGGCAGGATGTTGACGTCCAGCTCGCTAAGAAGATTCCAGAAGCGTCTGCCGGCTTGCTCAGTGGGGGATTGTCTGCGAAGCGCGACGGTAACGACCTCTGACCCCGAAGCCTTGATCGATCTCACCATGATGTCCGGTGACGGATACAGTGCGGATCCTATAAGTATCCTGCTGGTGAGTTCCTTTCCTCCAATGGTCCACATAACGTCAGCCCCCCTGCATAGGTGAAAGAACATCGATCGCATCGCCGTCAGAAACAAGAGTCGTGTTGTACAGCGACTTCGGCACGAAAGCCCGGTTGATGGCTACGGCGACACATGCCGTATCGTAGCCCAGCTCCTGAAGAAGGTCCCTTAGATCCCTTTGCTCCGTTATGTCCTTCTGCTCCCCATTCACGCTCACTAGCATCTAGATTTCCTCCATAACACTTGCCGCATGCTCATTGATCGCTCCGCGCTCCAGAAACTCGACTGCGAATTGGATCAGAGACGGCGCGATGAGAAAGCCGTGTCGATAGAGTCCGTTGACGCGCAGGATTCCGTCACCGTGATAGATGCGTGGACGGTTATCCGGAAAGGCCGGGCGGCAGTGCGTCACCGTTTCAACCAGCCGTGCTTCCGCAAAGCCCGTGTGTACCGTATAGGCGGCGGTGAGAAGTTCCAGCGCACTGCGAACCGTGATGGCTCCCATATCATCACTCTCAATAGCCGTTGCGCCGATCAGGTACATGTCATCTCTGCGCGGAACGATGTAGATGGGGTAGCGGGGGTGCATCAATCGTACGGGACGGCTGAGTTCGACCTCGGGCGCGTGTACGTAGACAAGTTCCCCGCGCACGCCGCGCAGGTTCTCCAGTTCATCCCGGGCGCCGATACCCCGGCAGTCGATCGCCCAGTCGAACCTCAACGTGTCTCCATCGGTTGTCAGTGTGCGAGGCGCGACCGTGCTCACGGGCGTATTCGTGTGCCAAGTCACGCCTTTTTCATGCAGTCGGGCGCGCAGAGCATCCAGCACACCGCGGTTGTCTAGATTCGCCTCTGCGGAGAAGAACAGTCCGCGATGAAAGCGTCCGGCCAGTTCCGGCTCGAGCTCCCCGATCCGCGCCGCATCCGCGACCTCAATCAGATCCTTATCGGGCGTCCGTTCCTCAATCTTCTTCCGCAGGCTGTCGAGTTCGAGGGCGTCTTGCGGGTGTGCCACGACCAGACTGCCGCGATGCAGTTGATATACGTCGGAATCGAGCCGTTCGAGAATGTTCTTCCAGAGAGGTATGGACTGCAGGCCGAAGAAGGAAATCTCAGTCTCAGCTTTCTCGAGTTCGCAGTATGGCGAGAGCATACCCGCGCTCGCATAGGTAGTGCTTCGCGCGCCCTCTTCGGTATCACTGTCGAAGAGTGTCACATCCCACCCGCGTTCGAGCAGTTCGAACGCCAGCAGTCGTCCAGCCAGGCCGGCTCCCGCTATGCCTGCGCGTTTGCTCATGCGTCTTGTGCTTTCGCCTTGCTACCGAAGCTCATCAGCGCGAAGTACAGCACCGCGGTTCCCAGCATGCCCGGAATCGATGCTCCGCAGGGCCATCCTGTGCGTGCAGCGAGGTGATAGAGACCGAACCCGAGGGCAAGAGCAATCATCGCCCTGAGGTTCACGCCTCCGCTATACCAGTAGCGGCCCCGGCCCAGAAGTTCTTCAGCGACATAGCTCCCTTTCTTGAGAACGAAGAAGTCCGTCAGAATGACGCCGAAGAGGGGGCAGAACATCGATCCGATGAAGAGCAGAAAACCTTCATACTGCGTGGCGGTGAACAGCAGCGCGATAACGGTTCCTGCTGCGCCTCCCGCGAAGGTCATGGTGCGGACATTGACCTTCGGGAAGATGCTCTGCGTGGTCACGGCGTTCGAGTAGATGTCGAGGAACGTTGTCGTGAACGTTGAAAGCAGGACGATTATCAGTGCGGGAGCAACCAGACCCAGTGAAGCAAGCAGGTCCAGTACCATCGTGTCGGGTGTGTCGGACTGCGTGGCGACTGCCGCGCAAAGGCCGACGACATACATCCAGGAACTGGCCGTCAAGTATCCCCACCATGTGCCCGCGGCGCTTGTGCTGGTCTTGCGCGCGTAGCGTGAATAGTCGCTGACAAGCGGCAGCCAGGAGATGGGCATGGCGATTACCAGGTCGAGGCCGAGCATGAATGTGAGCGAGCCGTTCGGCCTGGTTTTGAGGAGAGAGGTGAATCCGTATTGGGTGAAGACGGCGTAGGTCATCACTGCCGACAGGATCAGGAGCAGGATGACGGCAACGCGCTGGAGCCATTTCCAGAAGCCGTGGCCGACCAGCGACCAGCAGGTTGTCAGGACGCCCATCACCAGAATCCATGCTCTCACGCCCATGAAACTACTGTCGGGAAGAATGCGGGCCGCGGCATGTCCTCCGAACCAGAGCATCACGCCGGTCCAGCCGATCAACTGAACGATATTGAAGACGGCGGGCAGATACGATCCTCGCGGGCCCAGGGCTCCCCGAGTGGTGATCATTGCCGGCGCGCCGGTTCTGCTGCCGATAATGCCGCCGAGAACGAGGGGGACGATGCCGATGATGTGACCCAGAATGACGACCGCGAGACCTGCTTTAAGTCCCAGCGGCATCAACAGACCGCCTGCCCATATTTCAGTCAGGCAAATCGCGGCACCCGCCCAAAGGATGAAGAAGTCCCATCCTGTCAGATATCTTTCCGTTTGTTTGATCGGTCTCAGAGCTGTCATGTCCGCATCTCCATCTCGAGGCGTTGGGTGTCAGCAGATGAAGCGGCTGCGAGACAGTCGGTATCCGGCAAAAGAAAAACCGCAATTCCATTGGAACCACGGTTCGAAACGAGAGACTGTTCTCATGCCGTCCGCTTCCCTACGCTGGCATTACCCAACAGGTTCAAAGGGTATATCTCAGCCCGGCTTATCCGAGCTCCCCTAGCGACTTATATCGTGGGAGAGAGGGTACACGCGGCGTCGCGATTGTCAACGTGCTTCGTTACCGGACGTACAAAACCCCGCGGGGCGTCAGCGGTATACGTTGGAAGTGTTGGGAATTCGCGAAGTCCAGCAGCGGTTTCTCGAGATCCTCGTTTACTTCGAGTCCGGTCAGAATGGACATTGGGGGATCGCGCTGAAGCAACCCGGTCAAGTCGTCGGGGCCGATCACGCGCAACTCGCGGCGAGTGTCTTCGTGCAGAAACTCGGCGGTTCGCCATGCGAACGGACCGGTGGCGAACTCTTCATATATTCTGGCCCCGCCTTCCAGGGGATAGAGAGGCGCCAGAGTCAGCACCTTGCTCCAGCCGGAATACTGCGCGCACTCTTCACCTATCTTGTGGATAACGACGGGAGACCAGTCCCTGAACCGCGGCAGGAGCGTCACACTTCGGCATGTGTCGAATCCGAACCACAGGGCAATGGCGAAGGCCCCACCTGCGGCTGCAGTCTGGACTCTCGCCATGAAGGCGCCGGGAGGAAGCACTTTGATGCCTTGCGCAATGGTGAGAAACACAAAGGGCAGGGGGGCGTAAAGATACTGGTCCCATGTCGGCGTGGGTCCGAGGGCGCCGAGATAAAGGAAGGGAATGGACGCGATGGCCAGCGGCATCTCCGGGCGAAACGAAAGCCTTGAGAATGTCTGCGCGGCCCGTTGGGACGAGATCGCCAGAGCGAGGAGAATGAGTGTGGCGACATTGCTGGGCGAGGTCAGCATGGCCTTCGCGAAGTAGATCACTTTTGAAGGCAGCGTCATAGTCCGGTCGAAATGCGTGGCATTTCTGTAGAGCGTGTTCAGTTTGATGTACTCCAAGTTGCCGAAGACGAACTCGCGAGGGGCGAGAACGAACGTGATGAAGACGGGAGAAGCGCCCAGAAACGTCCCGAGAACGAAAGACCGAAGAAGCGCAAAGCGTGAGCCGGGCACCTCGATGGATGGCGGGCGCCATAGTATGAGCGAGGCAAAAGGAATGGCCAGGAGAGCAAAAGAGGATCTAAGCCCGAAGGATACCCCGATCAAGATGCCGCTCCAGAAGATGCCCCTTCCCGGTTTTTCGCTGTAGTACGAGCGTATGAAGAAGATATAGGCCGCAACGGAAGTCAGGGAGGGCGCATCGTGATTCCAGGCAAGACCGCTCGCATAGGTGAAAGAGCTGTTGAAACAAAGCAGGCCCACCAGCGACACCGCGAACATAAGGTCCCTTTTCTCCGCCTGATTCTCATGTTTAGAGTAGGCGCGGAGGAAGATCAGAAGGAGCAGACTCCAGCTGCACAGAACCGAGAAAGAACGGGCGCCCAGCAGCAGATAATCGGTGAAGGTGAAGATCGCGGCGTAGACAAGCGAGAGCATCGGGGTGTGGAAATAGTGGATGTCCTTATAGGGGAGCATGCCTTCCCGCGCCAGGAGGCATCCGCTGGTGACAAAAAGGTTCTCGTCATGATCAAGCGGACGCCAGGCGCTGCGGCCTGCAAGCACACATAGGACGGCGATAAAGACGCCGGCAATCAGCACGATTCTGAAGGCTTTCAGCATGTATGCAAAAAGGGCCAGAGATAGATCGCATCGCTACGGTTTCGGCGGGGCGCCACTAATCCACGAGACGCCGCCGTTCTCGCTTTCGGGATCGGGCCAATACTCCTCCAGCACGGTATGGTTTTCCCGGAACTGCCAGACAGTTGCACTTGTCCATTGTGTGGAAAACCGATACTTGACGAACTTGAAGATGGCGCCGGGGCGAACGCGCTCCACTTCGAGATAAAGACCGCCCTCGTGCAGCAGGAACTTCTCTTTTCCCTCACGCGGATATTCTGTTCTGTAGACGACCGTCGGGGTTCCTGTGGCAGGATCGAGAACGGAGCGGTAGCAGGTTCTGTAGGTGGGGCCGGGCACGGCCACCAGGTAGGCAAGAATGACGATAAGGCAGAGCCATAGCAGGCGCTTCTGCACTTTATGACTGCTATGAGGGTCGACTGGGGAGGGCAAGTCAGTCTTGTGGTCAAGCCCTAGAAGCTTTCGCCGGAACATATCGCGGCCCTCTTCATCGTGCGGAACCTGAAAAGCATCAACCAACAGTGTCAGCGCGTCCAATCCTGATTCCTCCATGCAAGTGTCCGCATCCTAACAGAAGGGCATTGCTGAGGTCTATAGCGGAGGTGGGAGGAAAACGTGTGGGAGAATGAGAGAAGAGGAAACTCTCAACTATCAATAAACAACGCTCAGTGTCTGACTGCCGAAATCATGGGAGGGAGAGGGGGGTGTCTGCTCGCACACCCCCGGACTCTCACACTTCGATACGCACCTACTGAATCTTCACGCCTGTACGGTAGATCTTCCGACCTGCGTCATTAGTGACAATGAGGGTCACGATTCCTCCATTGGGTGCGCCCGGAACGTCAAGTCCGAGCGCTGTCCATCCGTCGTTTACCAGATCTGTTGAGAACCATGCGTCATACACACGGCTGTTGGTCGTTGGCGGCCCGGCGATCAGCACGATGGTCGCACCGCTTTCGACCGTGTTAGTGATCAGGTTTTCGAAGAAGGACAGTCCATTCGTCGGGACCGTGTCGGCGATGTACTCGTCGATGTTGATCTTGCCGTCGCCATCGATGTCCGCGCCGGCGACGAGACCCGTCGCGGTGCCTGAGTACTTCGTCTCGTAGTCGTCGGAGATGCCGTCGTGGTCCGTATCGCCCGGAGGCATGCCTCCGCTTACGATGATGATGCTGCCGTTCGTCTGGTTCCCGTTCAATACTCCCGGCGTTCTCTCAAGCAATTGCCAGCCGGAACCATCGTCGCCCAACACGTTGTTCGGCGCCTGTACGGACGAAGTGGTGCCTGCCGTATCATCCGGCGTGACCGACAGGAAGTTGTCGGCTTCCGTGTCACCTGCGGCGATCACTGTGCCTGGATCATCCGTCGGCAGATCGCCGGGACCTTCCCACGCGACCGCGTCGACGATATTGGTGAATGCGTCATAGAGGACGATTCCATCCGGTCCGCTCTGCAGTTCCCCGCCGTCAGCATCGACATTGGGAACGGGATCCAGCGGATAGGACATGACAAAGAATCCCAGATGGGTTCCGTTTACGTCCGTAACTCCGTCGTCCGGAACCACAAAGTCCGGCAGGTCCAAACGCCACACTCCGTGGTCTCCGGCTTCGTCTCCGTTGAAGTGCACTATGAAACAGCCCAGCAGGTTGGTGCCTGCCGGTGCGATAATCTCTATGAAGTCATTCGAGTCGGTCCCCGGACCGTTGAACTCAACTTCATTGATTCGGGCGATCATGGTTCCGGAATACGATGCCGGCGCACCTCGGCGGATCGTTACGGCGTCACTGGACCAGCTCCCCGTGGCATTTGTGCCCAACACGGTAATTAGATTGGCTCCCACGTTCAGGGCCATGCCGGACACGGTCCAATTGGTCGCAGCGGCAATGCTGCCGGATGCTCCGGTCGCGCTGTTGGTCCAGGTAAGCTGACCGACGGTACCGGTACTGGCCATCCCCTTCACATCATAAGAGGAGACCGCATTCAGAACATCAAGCGGGCTGACCGCGGGGTCCGTGATCTCCACTATAGGCGGATTGAGTACCGCGCCTTCGGTCAGGTTGATA
>JAHIZV010000057.1 GCA_018814445.1 Verrucomicrobiota bacterium
CGGCGGCCATGATCGGAGAGTACGTCAAGTTTGGCTCAGAACCCGGGGCGTACCTACTCACCGCCGAGAAGTCCATCGCCCCAGCCGCGTACCGTGGCCCTCGCATCGACAACGACTGGATTCAAGTCCGCCCGCCGTCGACCCGCCGCATTTCGCTCACCGATGGATTGGGTGACCGCATAGGGGCTACAGCCACGGTTCACTACTGGGTCTATCCCGAACCGCTTTACATGGAATGGCAGGAGACCCCCGACTACCTGTTTGACCCGCTGAAGCTGCTTGCGTGCATTCAGTTGATCGGATTCACGGCGGACAAGAAGAGCGGACTAGCCGCCACGCTCTCTAGCCAGTACATCGAAGCCCTGTCACTGGCGAAACTCAGGAACCCGAAGGCTCCCATGCAGGATACGCCGCGTGACCGCACCGGCGCCGTTCGCACATTCGGGAGACGCGGATAATGGCAACCACCGAATACAGTAATGCGCGCGAAAATCTGCGAGAGGACAAAGCAGGCCTCTTTGCATTCGAGAATAACCGCCTTGTCAGGTCCGACGAGCTCATTCGAAACTGGCCGAGTGTCAACGATACCATCTACAAGGAGTGTCACGACTTTGCGGACCAGTTCGTCAGCGCGGCCAACACGAAGGCGCAACGATGGGTGAAAGACCCCATGGCGCGAAAGGAAGTCTATCCCGGCACCTGGCGACTGGTCCTCAATGCCTACAACCCGAACCGCTACGGGAAGACGACTGGCCTCGTGCAGATTCTCCGCAAGGGGTTTGCCACTACGCTTGAGTGGGACGAGGCCATCATGGCAAAGGGCGACGACCTCCAGGAGTCCGAGCGCTACGTTCACATTGCCTTCCCGAACTGCAACCCCGCCGCCGTTGCGTCGATCATCGCGGAGTTGAGCACTCACACGACTACAGGCTTCACACTGGAGGGCAAGGAGCGCACCGGAACATGGGAATGGGTACACATCCGGCCCGACCGGCTCGACGACGGCAGCGTGACGATCAACGTACTGGCCGCCCAGCCCCAATTCACTCTGACCACCTATGAGAACTACGGGTCACCAGACCAACGCCTTGTCACCTACCTTAACAACGTGCCGAAGCGGCTTGCCCAGTCTGTTTCCGACGGATGGCGCACCACCGGCGACAGCGGGACGGCAAGCTACTCCACAGACCAGGGCGTCGTCGATATGGTGTTCCGTAGCAATGATGCCGAGGCATTGACCATCCTGAACGTAAAGACTGCAGACGGATGCCAGATCGAGGAATACACGAGTTTCTATTACAACCTCACACTGGCCGAAGCGCGCGCATTCGACATTGGCAGTGCCCCGCAAGGATGGTTCTACAGCGCCCCGCAGATACGCTATTCAGGCGACGGGAAGTACACGGCGGTCATTGTCAAGGAGCATGCGATTGCGGTTGAAAAGGACGCGGTGACCGTAGCCGACAATCCAAACGACTCCGAGACGCTGAAAGTCTACGAGAACCAGACAAACATTCCCGCAGTCACATCGACGCAAGGGATACTGAACGGCATGCAGATTCAGTTGAACCGCTTCTGTCTTTGGGCCGTGCGAGTTGTCAAAAAGACCAGCAAGCCGTGGACACTCACCTATACCGTCATGGACCAGGACGGCAACAATATCGTGCACACCATCAAGGGAAATCAAACCAGTGTCTCTATTCCCTCCGGAACGGCCTCGACGGGAGTGGGATCGTCATCCCCTGAGCGCAATCAGGACGGCACCTACAACTATCACTACTGGGTATTTCCGCGCGAGATCACTTTCGCAGCCACCACGTTCTACGAGGGTCATTACTCCCACGACTGGCGCAGGCAATGGTCATATTATCCGAATAAGCGTTATAGAGACGTCCTCTACCGGGTATGGACGACTCACACGATCAAAGCGCAGGAGTACTCGACGCGAAAAGCGGCATACGAGGCGGCTGGATCTGTGACATTTGCGGGAGGGCAGAAGGTCTTATCGCTTGCCCCGAACCGCTTCATTGGATTCTATATGGATGGGATCAGTACATCGAAGGACCTCGTGGAAACAACGGACTGGGTAGATGTTGAGGAGGAGTCGTAATGGGCTTTGGGTCAACAGAAAGATCGGATCAAGACATGCTCAAACAGCAGAACGATGTTTTGTTGCGCGAGTTGTCTGAGATGCAAACACGATTCGACGCCAACATGAACAAACTGCGATCCGACACCGAGAGGATCGTTGCGGCGGCAGTTGTTCACGCCCCATACGACTCACCCCTGCAAAGCCATGTCCCGAATATCCCTCAACCACCAGAGGACACCGGCGAAACATCAGGAAACCTGTTTGCAATGCGATACAGGAATGACTCCACCCGAAGTTCTGCATCCCGGCCAAAGTATCAGCCAGCCGAAGAGGTGGGGGACGCCAAACATCAGATTGAGTGGATCGCCGAGTCGTCCCCCTACGATCCAGTTGCTACAGAAGCAAATGGATTCGACACGTTTTGGGAAGATAGCCTTTGGACCTTAGTAGACGGAGCAGACGCAGTTCTGTTTTAATGATATGTCAGTTATTTACGAACCATTTGTCGAAGAAGATTACGAGAAGCAGGCAGGTATTGCAGGGAAACTCGTGCGTAATGAAACGGACGGACGCCTACACGCGAACTCCGGCTTGATCTATACAGGGCATCTCAGGGCAAGTTCTAATCTTGTGGCTAAACCAAACAACGTAAGGGTGACAGACTTTCCTCTTCCCACTGCCCCCGCCACGGTGGAAATAGCGGTTTACCTCTCAAATAACTATGGAATTATCGACTCATCGTACACCCCTCGGGACGACCTTTTGATAACAGCTATACAACCCAGCATTAGTCAGCCAGACCCATTCAATCCGGCCCCATCTGGAATCGTGTCGCATCCTGCAACCATACCCGTTGAGGACTTTGTTGACGGAGTAGCACGATTCAACCTAACAATACTTCTGAAATCACCCCCTACAGTTAATTGGTGCCAACTTTACATCAGGGAGCCAAATAGACCATTGTTCACCGCATGGGTAACGGTCAATCTTTTTGGGACAGGTTTTTCTCACCCAAACTTAACGTGGGCAGACGATTATCCACAGTGGTACTCTTCGATGATTAGCTAGGAGGCGACAATGGCAACAATTAGAGCGGGCGGAAAATTGAATATGAATGCGCCGGATGAACTTTTGACCGTCGGTGGATCAAGACGATATGGTCA
>JAHIZV010000058.1 GCA_018814445.1 Verrucomicrobiota bacterium
ATGGCCTCCGCCTTCGCGGCTCGCACCGGCCCCTCGCCGACGCTCAGCAAAGCTATTCGCGCAGACGCGCACGTACCCACGTCATTCAGTGTCACAACCGTGGCCACGCCGGCCAACGCATAGTCGCCATGCCGGCGCGACACCTCGCGGAAGTCCCATCCGCTTTTCGGCGGAAGAGCCGGCACTTCGATCTCAACCAGCAGTTCCTCCGGCTCCAGCGCGGTTACGAACATGCCCAGAAAGAATTCGGACGCAGGCACTACTCGATCTCCGCCCTTGTTACGTATGCGCAGTTGCGCTTCGAGCGCGAGACTGACAGCGGGAAGTTCGGCCGCGGGGTCGGCGTGAACAAGTGAACCTCCGAACGTTCCCCTGTTCCTGATCTGCGGGTGTGCAATATTCGGCATCGTATCGTGCAGAAGAGGGAGGATCTCAGCAACCGACGCATCCCGCTCCACCGCACGATGACGAGTCATTGCGCCGAACAAGAGCCCGCCGGATTCGGACGCCTTGATATAGCCCAGGTCAGGCACGCCGTTCAGATCGATCAGCACCGCAGGCTGAGCCATGCGGAAATTCATCGTCGGGATAAGGCTCTGCCCACCCGCAAGAACCTTCGCGTCAAAGCCATGCTCGATGAGCGCGTCAAGGACCTCCTCAACGGACTCTGCAGCAATATACTTAAATGGTGCCGGCTTCATGACAAATGGGGCTCTTTTACCACGGAGAGCACGGAGTTCACGGAGAGGATTGGGGAAGCTTTTCTGGAAAATGTCTTAAACACCCTCTGTGTCCTCCGTGCTCTCCGTGGTTCTGCTCTTCTGCATTAGTTCAAACAGTTTATTAGGACTCAAAGGCATCTCGGTGACTTCAATCCCATAGTCCGAAAGTGCATCTTCAACAGCCTGCGCAAACACCGCCCCGACTGGGATCGCTCCAGCCTCGCCCACACCCTTGATTCCCAGCGGGTTCAACGGTGACGGTGTCTCGCTGTGCATGCACTCGATGTGAGGAACATCGTTGGCGGTCGGCAGGAGATAGTCCATGAAGGACGCGTTCTGGATCTGACCGTTCTCGTCAAAATGTACCTGCTCGTAATACGCGTTCCCGATGCCGTGCGCTACGCCGCCGTGAATCTGACCTTCAACGATCATCGGATTGATGACCCTTCCGCAGTCGTGCGCGACAACGTACTTCAGAATCTTCAGCATCATGGTCTCGGGATCGACTTCGAGAATCACCCCGTGCGATCCGAACGCTGTACTGCCGGAAGCAGGTCCGAAGTAAGCGGTAGCTTCAAGGCCCGGCTCGGTACCGGGTTGAACCGCGCCGCGATGAGGATTCGCCAGGCCGGCCAGATCGGCGAGGGAGATACGCTTGTCAGGACTTCCCTTCACCCATACGTGGCTGTCCCCGATCTCAAGCTGATCTTCCTCCACCTCGAAATGTCTGCCCGCGTGCAGAAGTATCTTCTTGCGAAGTGCCAGCGCCGCGGCATGACACGCGTTGCCCGCCACGACCGCGCCCCGGCTTGCAAAAGTGCCCGTGCCCCAATCGAAGTCGCGCGTGTCACCGGTCACGGTGTGGATATCCTCTGCCGGCACGCCTATCTGGTCTGCGACGATCTGCGGGAAGACCGTGAAATGGCCCTGACCTTGCGTCCCTACTCCAGTCGCGAGGCTGACCTTGCCGGTCGGCTCGATCCGAATGCGGGCTCCTTCATACGGCCCGATACCCGTGCCCTCCACGTAGGAGACGATACCGATGCCGACATGACGGCCCTCGGCCTTGTACCTGGCCTTCTCCTCGGACATGAACTTCTCGAAACCCATGGCTTTCACCACTGACTCAAGCGCCGGAGCGTAATCGCCGCTGTCATAGACCAGCGGTGCAAAGTCCTGGAAGAGAATCTCGTGGTTATGGGGAAAGTCATCCTTCTCCAGAAAATTCCTGCGGCGAATCTCGACCACGCTGATACCGAGTTCCTTCGCGGCGATATCAAGCAGCCTCTCCATCACAAACATACCGTGCTGTCGCCCCGCCCCTCTTACCGGAGTGACAATAGGCTTATTCGTGAACACCACTTTGAAATCGCTGTAGTAGTTCGGCACCTTGTAAGCGGCCAGCACGTTGCACTGACTGTTGATCGGGAGCGTGAGGCCGTACGGATCATAAGCTCCGGTGTCGTGCAGAAACTCATCGCGCACGCCGAGAATGATTCCATCTTTTGTAGTAGCTAATTCTGCGTTGTGGATCTGCAGTCGTTCCTGCGTTGTCGCAAAGAAATTCTCCTCACGATCTTCAATCCACTTGATCGGACGCCCCAACTGCATCGTAGCCCATACGCACACGACTTCCTCGGGGTAGAACATCATGATCTTGGGCCCGAACGCGCCGCCGATGAAGGGTGCTATCACTCTGACCTGATGCTGGGACAAACCGAACATTGCCGCGAATCCGTTGCGAAGCGGGATCGGAGCCTGCGTCGTGTCCCACATAACCAGTTCTTTAGCCTTCTCATCCCAGCTCGCCACAATGCCGCGATTCTCCATCGCAGCCGCGGCGCCGCGGTCGTAGTGGAACTTTCGAGATATGAGTAGATCGGCCTTGTCCCGGATGGAATCGTAGTCGCCCTTCTGCTGAATAACATGGGCGGCAAGATTCGACTCGAGGTCTTCATGAACAAGCGGCGTCTCCGGCAGCAGCGCTTTCTCCAGATCGACTACTGCGGCAATCTCCTCGGTCTCAACCATGATGTCGTTCACCGCGTCTTCCGCGATGTAGCGGCTCTTGGCAATCACAGCGACGATCGGTTCTCCGGCCTGACGAACCTTACCCTTCGCCAACGGAACCTGCGTGCGCTCGTGAAATATCTTTCCTTCGACCGGGGGCGGCGGAACGAGGAGCGGACCAGGCTGCCAGTATTCGCCCATGTCTTCGGCCGTATAGACCGCTACGACTCCTTCGCGCTCCTTCGCGGCAGTCGTGTCTATGCTGACGATGCGCGCGTGCGCTGACTGACTTCTGTAAAAAGCGACATGGAGCGTCCCGGGCAGATCGACATCATCAACGAAGAGAGCTTTGCCCGTGAGCAGTTGTTGGTCTTCCGACCGCTTCATCTCCTTGCCGAAGTATTTGCCGGAGGCGCCCATGTTACTTAGCTCCCTCCTTTAACGCCGTCGCCGCCATCCGCACGGCCTTGACTATGTTCTGATAGCCCGTACAGCGGCAGAGATTTCCTGACAGCGCTTCGCGGATCTCCTCTTCTGTGGGATCAGGATTCTCTTCCAGGAAAGGAATCAGCGTCATAAGGAATCCCGGCGTGCAGAATCCGCACTGAAGCCCGTGCGTTTCGCGGAATGCCTCCTGAAGAGGATGCCATGCCGGACCTTCAACAAGATCGGCCAGGCCCTCGATTGTAAGAATCTCCTGCCCGGTCGCTTGAATAGTGAAGATCAGACAGGAGCGGACAGCTTTGCCATCGAGGAGAATCGTGCAGGCGCCGCATACGCCATGCTCACATCCGACATGCGTTCCAGTGAGGCGAAGTTCGTGACGCAGGAAGTCACTGAGAAGTAACCGCGGCTCAACCGCTTTCTCATACAGCTTGCCGTTAACGGTTATCGATACAGCCACAAGGTCAGCCAATGCGTATTTCTCCCATTAGGAATAGCAGTTGCAGAATCTTACGTCAGAATGGTGCTACTTGCAAGAGAGTGGGATGCCCCAGAAAACTTTGTCGCCGACCTTCGTCGTCATGTATCACGGACGGATTTGACAGAATCATTGGAAGACAGAATCATTTTTCTGTTGAGGGTTGGGGTTGTCAGATTTCTCTACTGACGCTGCGGTAAGATTGGGATGCGCCGCCGCGAAACTCCGCGGCCGTCGTCAATCGAGCTATTCCAATCCCAAAGAGTATGATTCTGTCAGGAACTCCTAAGCGCTCTACTCAACAGCCTTGGCCGAGAAAGCATCACGCAGACCACTCAAAACCCGCAGTCGCCAACCCCAACACGAAAAATGATTCTGTCTTCCAATGATTCTGTCGCATCTCTTCTCGATCAAGCAGAGAACTTCCTCAATCCAGAATCCCAAAACAAAAAATGATTCTGTCTTCCAATGATTCTGTCAAAAAAGGCCCAGGCGAAGTTCGGGGACTAAGCGTTCTGCTCACCAGCCTTAGCCTTAATAGCATCATTCAGACTATTCAAAGCCTGCTTACTGACGCTCTTCGCCACTGTATCCAGCAGCCTCTGACCAAGACTCGCCAGCTTTCCGCCGACCTGGAGATCTCCGTCGTAGGTCATCACTGTCACCTCAGGTGACTTCTCTTCCAGCCGGATCTGAATAGCCCCTTTACCGAAACCGATAGGAGCCTTAGCCTCAACATTCATTGTGTAGCGTTCCGGCTCGACCTTATCCGTGATCTTCACGTTGCCGTTGAAGTTCGCAGCCAGCGGACCCAGCTTAACCTGCATCACCGTCGCGTACTCATCCGGCCCGATCAATTCCATGCTCTTCGTATGGGGAATCGCAGCTTTCAACACATCAGGATCCTGAAGAATCTCCCACGCCTCAGCGCGCGACCCCTCAAACTCAAACGAACCTTCCATCTTCATAAGGATTCCCCCGTAAACGAAATGACCCGCCAGGCACCATGTGCACCCGCGGTCCCGATACGATAATTCACCAACCCTTCACCGTCAAGGCAGCCAACGGCTGCCCTTCCCTTAGTCGCGAACTTAGTCGCCAAACTTTGCTTGCCCTGCGAAGCTCGCAGAGCGAAGCGGGGTCGCACTCCTTTGTCGATATCTATCACGGACGGTTTTGACAGAATCATTCGAAGACAGAATCATGCAGATCCACGCTGTCCAAACCTTGCTCAATCGACACTAGAAGGAGGAAAGGGGCAGACCTTGAGTGGCGTTTCTTCGCCGCCCAAAGCGGCACTCTAAGTGCCGCACTCCGAAGGCGCTGCGCGCCGTCCTCAACAAGCAGCTCGGAATTCTCATAAGATAGAGAAACCTCCCCCGAAAACTGGCGATGGGCTATTTCTGGCATATATTTGCTCAGTCTATAACTGAGTGTCTTTTCTGAGGGGTATGACGAATGAGATCTATGTCTGGCCTGCGCCGAAGTCTTCTTTCCCTTTTCGCGTCTTTCGTGCTTTTCGTGGGCCTTCCCATCTCCGTCCATGGGGTGACGAGCTACGTTGACCACGCCGCCTCCGGACTGAACAACGGCAGCAGTTGGGCGAACGCCTACACCAACCTCCAGCAGGCACTCGCCTTTGCCAATGGGGGGGATCAGGTCTGGGTTGCTCAAGGGACCTACTACCCTGACGAAGGACCTTTCCAGGTGAACGATGACGTCGATTCGACCTTTCTGATAAACGAGGACATCGAAGTGTACGGAGGTTTCGACAATCTGGACACACAGCTATCCGACAGAGATATCTTCAGCAACCCCACGATCCTCTCCGGCGATCTGGGTCAGGACGACGCCGACACGAATGGCGACGGAATTCCCAACAGCGTATCGGGCATATCCGGTCCAAACGCGATCGCTGCGGTCACACTGGGTTCGGCCGCGCTGACTGCGGTTCTGGACAGTTTTTACGTCGCAGGCTGCGAGGGCGGTCCAGGCAGCGGGATCCGCTGTTTCAGCGCGGGGTCCCCCCTCATTGAGACCTGCCAGATCCGCGTGAATAAATCATCGAGCGGAGGTGCGGGATTGCACATCGAAGGCGGCAGTCCGGTGGTAAGAGACTGTCAGTTCCAGCAGAGCGAGAATGACATTGGGGGTATCCTTTTCGCCACAAACGCGAACCTGACGCTGCTTGATACACGGATCTATACCAGTTCTTCAGGCACCGGAAGCGGCGGACTGCGCGTGTTTGCCACGGGGAAAAGCGTCATTCTCTCGAACTGCCTCTTCCAGGGCAACTCGACGGTTACCGATGGCGGCGGAGCACGAATTCAAGGAGGGCATGTGCGGGCCGTGAATACATCCTTCCGGGGCAATCAAGCCAACAACGGCGGCGGGATCAGCCTGATGAACGCGACGTCAATGTTCGTGAACTGTCTCTTCACGGGAAACAAAGCCGGTCTGCAGGGCGGCGCGGTCCAGCATGTGTCGGGGGCAACCTCTACCGTCATCAATTGCACGTTCGCCGACAATGACGCAAACATCTGGGGGGCTGTAAGCGGAACCAGCAACAGCTTCGTGAACACGATCGTCTGGGGTAACGGCCAGTCCTTTACTCCGGGTCTTCCTGACGTGAACCACACGCTCAACGAGTTCGCCTCCTGTCTCATCGAGAACGCGGACCTGTCCGGCTCGAACAACAACCTGGATGGAACGACCGGCTTCAACGACCCCCTCTACTTATCGCCCAGCCAGAATCCTGCACCCGCGACAGATGGCAACTACTCACTTCAGCCGATCTCTCCTTGCGTTGAGGCGGGAGACGACAGCCTGTATAGCGGTCCGCCGCAGGACAACGTGGGCGGCGCCCGCTTCTTGGACTATGCGTTCGACGATGATTCTGACCCCACGATCGACATGGGCGCCCTCGAATTCACGTTCAATGTTTTCTTCGATAGCGACAACGACGATCTGCCCGACATATGGGAACTCGCCAACACGCAGCCGCCCGGCACGGGCGTCCATTCGGGAACAAACGATGTAGACATGGACGGGCGCCCGGGACTGCTGGAATTTGCCGGGGGAACCGATCCGGGCGCCTCGAATCCCCCGCCCCATTTAGTCCTTTCGCTGGGTCCGCTGGGCGTTCCTCAGATGAACCACACGCGCAGTCGTTTCGCGACCAACTACCTCGACCTGGTACTGGAGGAAACGGCCGACCTCACGGACGGCGCGGGCTGGACGACCGGGTCTGTTTCTCAAACAGTTCTGAATACCGGCAGTCCCGATCAGGCCATCATCATCAGCACAGTAGTAAGCCCCGCGCTCGAACGCCGGGACAACTGCTATCGGCTGAACGTTATCCTGAAGTAGGTGATGAATCCGGGTTGTCCACGACACGCCTTACGGCGTTGACTACAAACGATGCCTACCAGGTTCTCGCTCGAAGGCCGGGGGATCAGGGGGAAAGGCAATGGCCTCGAAGCAGAGGCCGAAATAGATCGCTACCGAACGGCGCATATGGGAGCATGCTCGTGTAGTCAGTTTCTCCAACATCGACTCGGGAGGCAGATCCATGCGTAAGCGAATATGCATTCGGCATTCACCAGGCATTCGAGGCATTCGTGTCGGCATTCGTGTCGGACCACAGGTTCTTCTAGAGCATCAAGGGCTTACGACATTCCGAGCGGCGGAAATTCGGTCTATGGAGCGATTTTTGTGCGCGTTTTTCCCTCCATACGTTTAGATTCGCCGGATGCCACGAGCCAATCGATATATTCTGCAGGGACACACCTACCACGTAACTCATCGGTGTCATGACCGATCCTTTCTACTTCGATTTGGTCTCGATCGGGATGCGTACCGGAAGATGTTGCGGGATCGGTTGAGTTCTTTTCCGGTCGCTCTTCTCAACTACTGCATTACCTCTAAT
>JAHIZV010000003.1 GCA_018814445.1 Verrucomicrobiota bacterium
ACGAGGTATGGGCCGATGCGCTCCATTTCTCCAGCTTCGTGTCACCCCCATACCAGAACACGAAGCCGGAGAAAATCGACATGCCCATAGAAAGCGCCCTATTCTACGCTGTCGCATGAGCCCATGAGCGCCAAACTCCAGTTGCTGGGCTGAATGCCCTGCATCACGACGGCCAGGAGGTTCTTGGTCTCATCGACCGAAAAACCCAGCTTGTCTGCTGTCCGCATGACGAAATCCAGTTCGTCGCTGGTGATCTGCCGGTCAACGACCATCAATGCGATCATATCGTTCAACTGTTCCCGTCGCTTATCCTTCCCAAAGGGAATATCGACGGGTGCGCTCTGCAAATCAGTGATCACGGCAGTCATTTCTTCCCGTGTCAGTCCGCATCCGTCGCCCACGACGGAAAGAAACTGACTTTCGGATGGTTCGATTTTGCCGTCGACCATCGCGAGAATAGCCAGGTCGCGAAAGTGTGCCTTGCCTTCTTTTTTGTCTCTGTTGTCGAAGAAGCTCATTGGATCCTCCTGACGTTAGATTCTCCCTTGCCCGCGAATTAAATATTGAGCAACAGGAATGGGATAAACAAGCTGCCAAATCCATCGTGCTCGCGCTGGTAGTTGTTGAGTCTGCAACTTACAGCAGGGGGGCCAGGTGTTCTCTCAATTCACCTTCCAGATCCCTTTGTTCGTATCTTGAGATCCTCGCGTCCTGTCCGGCGATGACGTTCCGGCGGAATGACTGGTCTCTTACCAGTTGTCCGATCATCTCCGCGATGAGGTCGAAGCGTTTCTCGCTGAAGAGTATGCCCGCGCCGTCCAGTGTTTCGGGAACGGCCGCGCAGTCGTAGGCGAGAACCGGCACTTTGTTGACCATCGCTTCGATCACTGGAATGCAGAAGCCCTCATGTTCACTCATGCAGAGAAAGACGTCCGCGGCCTGATACACGGCGTTTAATTCATCCTGCCGCACGGCTCCGAGCAGGTCGACATTCTCAAGCTGGAGCTCGCGAAGATACGTGAAGAGCAGGGCGTGATACTGCTCGGTGCCGGCGTAGGACCCGACATGAATAAAGCGCGAAGACGGTTCGACGAATTTCTGGAAGTAGTAGAACGCGGAGAGGCAGTCCTCGATGCGCTTGTTCGGAACACAACGTCCGACAAAAACGATGTTCACCAACCCGTCCCTGTACTTCCTGAGCGTCTTGCGGTTCGCCTTGTCCCGGAGTTTTCGAATATCGAGTACGAGAGGAAGAACCTTCACATTGTGATAACCAAACTGTTCCAGCTCCCTGCCGTTGAAACCGCTGTCGGCCATGACCACTTCGGCGGAGCCCGCAAGCCGGGCCGCCTGTTCACGCCCTTTGCGCAGGTTGTTGGCTATCTGCTCCTGCACGCCGAGGAAGAACTCCGGGGGCGTTATGTTGTGATAAAGAATAGCTTTTCTGCAGGGCAGTTCCGCGAATACGTCGTTGACGGGTGATCCGATGGATAGATGGAGGAGGACGACGTCCTCCGGTTTGCAGACTGCTTTGAAGGCGGAGACGTCGGCGGAGATAGGGCGTAGCTCCGGCAGAATGCGTTTGGCTTCAGAGAAGATGCCGGATTCATAACCCCACTTCCGGAAAATATCGCGCATGACGATCGCTTCGTTGCTGATCGCATCGCCGTGACTGAATCCCGCTACGAATTGGTGGATTGTGCTCATGCTTCGCGTGTGTGGGTGTGGGGGTATGGGGGTGTGGCGGAGATGCAACTCCCATACTCGCAAACGCCCATACTTCCGTACCTCTTATCCATCAAGTGCATCAAACAACCTCTTCTCCACGCTTTCCCACGAATACTCCCGCAGCACGTACTCTCTCCCCGCTTCGCCCATGGCTTTACGCAAATCTTCGTTGTTTAACAAGAGAAGAAGTTCTTCCTCGAACTCGGGGTAGGTGCGGAACCAGAGGCCCGCTCTGCTTCTTTCGCACTGCCACTTCAGCACTTCGCTTTTCTCGTGGACCAGTCCCGGCGTTCGCGCGAGCCACGATTCCAGCAGGACAATGCCGAAGCTCTCATTGACGGACGGATGAATGAACGCCATAGCTCCAGCCATGGCCTCGTGCTTCTCCTGTTCGCTCACGAATCCCAGGTCGACCACATGCGGCGCGAGCTGAGGCGAGGGCTCGATGGTTCCGCTTCCGGTGAGCACGACCTTGATATCCTTTTCCGTACGTTGTCGAAACGCGTCCATGTAATCCAGAAGAAGCGGCGTGCCCTTCATAAGCTCGCGCCTTCCGGAGTAGACGACGTAAGGCGAAGTCAACCCGGTGCGTGAGGCAAAAGCGCCCGCGTCCGCGTCAAACGGAGTCATCCCCATCCCGACCACGGCGCATTTCTCGTTAGGGACGCCGAATATACGCTGAGCCAATGCCTGTTCCGGCTCGCTGTTGAACATGAAGCCCGTGACTGCGCCGAAAAGCTCTTTCATTACACCCAGATAGGCAAAGGGCTCGTCATGCAGGCAGGGGACAAGCAGGGTCTTCTCCGGATGTACCAGGCTGGCGTGGAACGAAAGGCCGAATAGGTAGGGGCCGACGATGATCCGGTCATAGTCGTTTCCGTGTTCCCGCAAGTGTTCGTAAAGCGCCTGGCTGTTGACGTTGTTGTCGATCCACAATCGCTCGTCCCGTTCGTCGAAAACACCGTTGTTGCTGATGGTCGTCTGAGCGCGGCGGAAAGCCGCGAGGTCCCGGCCCTCGTCCACCGGGAAGTACTCCACCTCATAGCCGCCCACCTTCCTGCGCCCGGGGGGAAGAGTGTTCTTCCACGTAACATGACTTTCCGCGCACGTTGTGAGAATGGTTACATGACGACCCGCGGCCGCAGTGCGTTCCGCGAGACTCTTGATGAGCGTTTCTGCTCCGCCGACGGTCGCGACTTCCGAGTAGCGGGGAGAAACAAAGGCGATGTGATTAGCGGCAGGCAATGGGGATGGCTGATGGCTGATGGTTGATGGGTGATGGATCTGACTTCTGCCTTTCGTCTTCTGTCCTCAGTCTTGTGCGTCCTTCTGATCTCTGACCACTGGCTTCTGACTTCTGCCCTCTGACTTCTGACTTCTGCCTTCGAGTTCCCCGATCCGTTTCTCCAAGTCCTCGATCTTGCCGCGGTACTTCTCATCCACACCGTCGATGGCTGTGACGATCAGCCCGTTCACCTGGTTCTGCTGTGACCACAGCCGGTAGGTGTAGAATTTCAGGAGTTTCCAGATCACCTTCTTGAGAGCGACGAGGAGGAAACCGAAGCCCTGCCTCCGCTCCCTGATTTCGAAGTCGCTGATATCCACATACGCGGCATCGCGAAGGCATTTCAGATAAAATCCGAGGAACTGCTCCTCGTTCCGCAGATTAACCAGGTTGGTCTTCTCCGCTTTGGCGATGCGGGCATCGTCGTAGACGCCGTCTTCCATCTTCTTCGCAACGCGGCTCTGAATGTCGGCCACGATTTGAGCGGTGTCGATGCCGTCCGCCGTTATTGTGAACACAGATTCGGTCATGGGAATCCCCTTATCGTCCCGGCCATTATTCGCCCAACGGGGATTTGTGTCAATGATTGCGGGGGACGTGTTGCTTCCGCATGGCGCGTTAACACAGGGTCTTGCGGGCGGTATTCTATCCTGTTAGAAAGACTCATGCTGAAAGTCGTGTCCATCCGCGGTCAGAGAGTTCTCATTGTGCTGCTTTTCTTCGGACTGGCATCCTCTTCTTCTGCTTTCAAGGAGGCCGTCGGCTTTACGCAACTTCAGACCAGGCTCGGGGGGCTGACGCCGACTGGAGAGGGCATTACCGTCAGCCACGTCGAGACACTCGTCGGCACGAACTATATGCCGGACGTCGGCAATACGGAATTCTTCGGCAAGACGTTCACCAACAAGACGGGCACTTCCGGCGGCGCCTCCGCCCACGCCACAACCGTGGGCATAGACTTCTACGGGCGGTACAGCGGAGTGGCGCCCGACATCAAAGGCATCGCCTGCTATGAAGCCGATGACTGGCGCGGCGCAGGATTCCTGAAGCCCGGGTCCGCCGATCCGCTGTCCGAAACGAATCGCATTCAGAATCACAGCTGGATTGCGACCAGTACGGCGAAGATAGACCTTACCCGCCGTCTGGACTACGCGATTGATCGGGACGGGTTTCTTGCTGTGGTCGGCCTGAACAACGGGCCCGGACCGGTTCCGGATCTTCTCGCTCACAGCTATAACGCGCTCAGCGTGGGGTGCAGTGACGGGGACCACTCCTACGGGTTGACGACGTTCGATGACGCGGGGAGAACGAAGCCTGAACTTGTCGCTCCCCGGCCGTATGTCAGTTTCGCTGTGCCCGTCATCGGCGGCGCGGCGGCGATGCTGCTTGAGAAAGTGGACGGCACTCCGGCGCTCGCCTCTGCCGCGAACCCGGAAGTCATCAAGGCCATACTGATGGCGGGCGCGACGAAGGATGAATTCAGCGACTGGGACCGCACGCACAGCCGGCCGATTGACGACAAGTACGGGGCAGGCGAACTGAACATCTTCAACTCGTACTACACGTTGACGGCAGGACGGTCTGAAGCGAGCAGTACAAACTTTGCGGAGAACCGGGGCTGGGATTTCGCGTCACTGACCGGGGCGACCAGCGCGTGGTACTTCGTCAGCGTGCCCTCAAATCATGTGATGTCCCGCTTCTCCGTCGTGCTGACCTGGCACAGGGAAATCACGGACAGCAATCCGGGCCCGGTTTTCACTCCCGTTCCGTCCATGGCCAATCTCGACATGTTCTTCTACACCGCCACGAACTACACGCCTGTCACACTGCTGGACTGGAGCACCAGCATGGTGGACAACATCGAGCACTACTACTCGCGACGGCTGGAAGAGGGCGACTACGCCATCGAGGTCAGATCCGATGATGCTGCGGACTACGCGCTTGCGTGGCACAGTATGACAGCGCTCATCCCGACCATCTCTCCGGCGCAGATGACCGAGAGCAGCGAGTTCCAGTTCGAAGCGGATGTCTCTCCCCACGTACCCTACGGCATCGAAGCCGCCACGAATCTCATTGGAAACGTCGATTGGGTAAACCTCGCAACCAACTCCTCCGCAACCAACGTCCTCATCTTCATCGACACCAACAGCACCAACCTCTTCCGCCGCTTCTACCGGATGATTCCCGATCCGTAGTCATGACCTTCATCTTCTCTTTCGTCTTTTAACCTAACTTGTTGTATAAGATCCACATGGACGAGAAGCTGACTCGCCGGCAGATTATCGACAAACGCCTCAACCTGGCGGGGTGGTATGTGAAGAACCCGTCAATGGTGAGCGAGGAATTTGACATCTACCTGGGCGGCGGTGAGCCCGGGCAAACGAAGGATCCTCGCCGTGACCGGTATGCTGAGCATCAGTTTGCTGACTACCTTCTTCTTACAAAGGACGGGAAGCCCGCGGCCGTCGTGGAGGCAAAGCGGACGTCGAAGGATGCGCGGGTCGGTCAAGAGCAGGCGCTCCAGTATGCCGAAAACATCCGGAAGACGCTGGATTGCGACCTGCCCTTTGTCTTCTACACCAATGGTAACAACATCTTCTTCTGGGATTCAGCCCGCTACCCTCCACGAAAGGTCCACGGGTTTCCCTCCCGGGATGACCTAGAGAATCTGGCATTCCAACGGAAAGAGCACGCGCCTCTCTCAAGAGAGCTTATTAACACGGACATTGCCGGCCGGGATTATCAGATTGAGGCTTTGCGTTCGGTTCTGGAGCAGGTAGAGCACGGACGCCGGAAGTTCCTGATGATCATGGCGACGGGGACGGGCAAGACGCGTACCGCGGTTGCCCTGATCGATGTGCTGATGCGCGCGAGATGGGTTAAGCGTGTCGCATTCCTGGTCGACCGGATTGCCCTCTGTGATCAGGCCCTCGAAGCTTTCAGGCAGCATCTGCCCAACGCCCCTCGCTGGCCCGAGCGGGGAGAGGGTGAATTCAAGGCGGATCGCCGTGTCTACTGTGCAACCTATCCGACGATGCTGAATCTGATACAGGGAGAAGAGTACATCTCCCCATTCTTTTTCGATCTGATCGTCGCAGACGAAAGCCACCGCTCGATCTACAACACGTACCAGCAGGTGTTGAACTACTTCGATGCGGTTCAGGTCGGCCTGACAGCGACGCCCACGGACCGCATTGATCACAACACGTTCGACCTGTTTGAGTGTGATACCGGAGTGCCCACGTTTGCCTATTCCTATGAAGAGGCTATTGCTCATGTGCCTCCTTACCTCAATGACTTCTCCGTTCTGAATGTCCGCTCGAAGTTTCAACTTGAGGGCATTCATGGCGGCAAGCTTCCGCCCGAAGTTCAGAGAAAGCTGCTCGCGGAAGGGAAGGACCCTGAAGATATCGACTTTGAGGGGACGGACCTTGAGAAGAAGGTCACTAACTCCGGCACTAACGCGCTCATCCTGCGGGAGTTCATGGAGGAGTGCATCAAGGATCCGAACGGTGTCCTACCCGGCAAGAGCATCATCTTCGCGATGAGCAAGGCGCACGCGCGGCGGCTGCAGGAGATATTCGATGTGATGTATCCGGAGCACAAGGGGCGGCTGTGCAGGGTCATCGTCTCAGAAGATCCGCGCGTCCATGGCAAAGGAGGCCTTCTGGATCAGTTTAAGAATCAGGACATGCCCCGCGTAGCGATCAGTGTCGACATGCTTGATACCGGTATCGACATTCTGGAAGTCGTCAATCTGGTCTTCGCAAAACCCGTCTACTCCTACACGAAGTTCTGGCAGATGATCGGGCGGGGCACTCGCGTGCTCGATGAAGATACCTCCAGAAGGAAGCCGTGGTGCACTGAGAAGATAGAGTTCCTTATCATCGACTGCTGGGCCAATTTCGACTTCTTCAAAATGAAGCCTCGCGGCAAAGAGCCCGGCATCGACATTCCGCTCCCCGTCCGTCTGTTCGAAGCGCGTCTGAACAAACTGGAGGCCGCGCTGGCATGCAAGGAAACCGATATCGCGGAATCGACCGTCGCGGCGCTCCGAGCCGACCTCGCGTCCCTTCCCGATAACAATGTGGTTGTTTTGGAAAGCAGAGAACATCTCACCGAAGTCGCGGCAGACAACTATTGGCTGAATCTGACTACTCAAAAGCTTGGGTATCTCCGCAGCCAGATCGCTCCTGTGCTCCGTGCGCGTTCCGGCGGGGACTTCAAAGCAATGCGTTTCGAGAAGGATGCCGTAGATCTGTCGACCGCGCATCTTGCCGGGAACGAGCAGGCGTATGAGGCTATCAAGGAATCAGTAAAGGAACAGGTCAGCGAACTGCCACTAACGGTGAATCTGGTGGCCGTAGAGAAAGAGTTTATCGAGGCCGTTTTGCATGAGCACTGGTGGACGACAGTGGATGACGCGGCTTTTGATGAGCTGACCTCTCGACTCGCTCCACTTATGAAATTCCGCCAGAAGCCGCGCGGCCCGATGGAAACTCTTCACTTGGATGATCTCGTGGCGATTAAGGAGAAGATCGAGTTTGGCCCTGCGCATGAGCGCATGAGTACGACGGCCTATCGCGAGAAGGTTGAACAGCACATCCGCGAACTGGTTGCCGCGAATCGCGTTCTGCAGAAGATTCGGGACGGCGAAGCGGTAACGGACGACGAAGTCGCGGAACTTGCCGAACTGCTGGAGGGGCAGGACCCCTACATCACCGAGAAACTGCTCCAGCAGATCTACGACAACAAGAAGGCCCATTTCATTGAATTCATCCAGCACATCCTCGGTATCAGGACGCTGACAACCTGGACGGAAGAAGTACGACAGTCATTCGATGACTTCATGGGTGAGCATACGAACCTGACTCAGCTCCAGATTCAGTTCCTGCTGACTCTTCGGACCTTCATTCTCCAGGCGGGGAAATTCGAGAAGAAGGACCTCGTAGAACCTCCCTTCACCCAGCTCCATCCCCAGGGCGTCCGAGGCATCTTCGAAGCCTCCTCTATCGAAGAAATCCTCGATTTTGCCTCAAAACTGCTCGAATAGGGGTAATAAGCGCAATAAAGGGGGTAATATAGCTTGTCATTACCCCTTTCTTTACGCAGGATCCGCGTGGAGGTACATCGTGAAATCCCTAGAGAATCTGCAATCCAATGCGCCAGACATCCCGGTCGCCGCCGCATGGCTGCTGACCGACCTTGCCGAGATGAAAGGGCGCCAGGAGCTTTTCTCCAAGCAGTCGCCTCAGAAGCTCAAGATGCTTCGAGAGCACGCGATCATTGAAAGTGCCATTTCCTCCAACCGAATGGAGGGGGTTGAGATCGAATCAAAGCGGATCAAGACCGTCGTTTTCGGCGAGTCACATCTCCAGGATCGCAACGAGGAGGAGATTCGGGGATATCAGAAGGCGCGGGCATGGATTCACGAAAGCGCACCGGACATTTATCTCTCGGCAGACACCGTGTTGGAACTGCATCGCCTAAGCAGAGGAGAGGTGTGGGATGCGGGGAAACTGAAGGAGAAGGATGGAGATATCATAGAGAGATACCCCGACGGCACGAGCCGCGTCCGCTTTCGTACCGTTTCGGCCAGGGAAACGCCCGCCGCACTGGATCAGCTTGTGGGGTTGTGGCGCGAGACGCTGAACGAAGGCACGGCCCCTTCCCTTATTCTGCTGGCCGCCTTCAACCTCGACTTCCTTTGTATTCATCCTTTCCGTGATGGCAATGGTCGTGTTTCTCGACTGTTGCTTCTGTTGCAGTTGTACCAGCTTGGATTCGAGGTCGGGCGTTACATCAGCCTGGAACGGGTCATCGAAAACTCCAAAGACCGCTACTACGAAACGCTCGAACTCAGTTCACACGGCTGGCACGAGGGGAAGCACGATCTCTGGCCCTACGTCAACTACCTGCTGTTCGTCCTGAAGACCGCCTATGTAGAGTTCGAGAAACGGGTCGGACAGTTGGCCAGTCCGAAGGGCGCAAAAACCGAAATAGTCCTATCCGCAATCGACGCGCAGAACGGCACATTCACACTCGTCGACCTTGAGACAACGTGTCCCGGAGTCAGTCGAGATATGATCCGCAAGATCCTCAAAGACCTGCAAGCCGAAGGGCGGGTGCAATGTCTGGGTCGCGGCCCCGGGGCCACATGGGAAAAGAGGTAATACCCTCTTAAGAGGGTAATAGAGAGGGTAGCATCGAAGAAATCAGCGGAAACAGGCGAATTCAGAGGCACTGATTCTCCCTCTCCCCTTGGGAGAGGGTTGGGGTGAGGGGCAAAAAGAAAAGGTGAAACCATGCTGACACCGGAAATCAAAAAGAAGATCGATAACCTCTGGGACCGTTTCTGGTCCGGCGGACTCTCCAACCCACTGACCGCCATGGAGCAGATCTCCTACCTGCTTTTCATGAAGCGTCTTGATGAATCCGACCTGAAACGGAAAGCCGACGCGGAATGGCTGAAGCAGGAATACGTGTCCGTATTTGATGGTCACGAAGAGTACCGCTGGAGCTGGTGGAAACAGCTCGAGGCCGAGGAGATGCTGTCGCATGTGCAGCAGAAAGTATTCCCGTATATCAAGACGCTGCAGGATTCGAAAGAAGCGGAGGACATTCCGGATGAGCTGAAGCCTCCCTTTACTCGCCACATGAAAGATGCCGTCTTCATCATCCCCAAGCCTTCTCTTCTCGTCGAAGCCGTGGAGATCATCGATAGCATCTATGCCGAACTCGAGAAGGAGCGGGAGGAAGGTCAGACCTTTCACGACACGCAGGGCGACATTTACGAATACCTGCTGGCGGAGATTGCCTCAGCGGGAAAGAACGGACAGTTCCGCACGCCGCGCCACATCATCCAGATGATGGCCGCGCTAGTTGATCCCAAACTCGGCGACCAGGTTTGCGATCCCGCCGCGGGCACAGGCGGGTTCCTGCTCGGTGCGTATCAGCACATCCTCACGCAGCACACCAGTGAGGAGCACATTCACACGGACGAAAACGGCATGAAGCGCGGGCTGGTCGGCGACAAGCTGACCGATCCGAGGCAATGGGAAGTTCTGCGTGAGAAGACGTTCTACGGCTACGACTTCGACAGCACGATGGTCCGCATCGGACTCATGAACCTCATGCTGCATGGTCTGGATCGAGCCCACGTCGACTACCAGGACACGCTGTCCAAACAGTTCAACGAGGATGACCGGTATGACGTTGTCCTTGCCAACCCGCCCTTCAAGGGCAGCATCGACAAGAGCGACATCAACGAGGGCCTGAGCCTCAAGACCACCAAGACCGAACTGCTCTTCATCAACCGTATCATCAACATGCTCAGGATCGGCGGACGCGCCGGAGTCATCGTGCCCGACGGCGTCCTGTTCGGCTCCAGCAACGCCCACAAAGCCGCGCGGGAAATGCTGTTGGATCAATGCGAGCTACAGGGCGTCATCTCCATGCCTTCGGGCGTCTTCAAACCCTACGCCGGCGTCAGCACAGCAGTCCTCATCTTTGTAAAAGGCGGCAAAACCGAAAACGTCTGGTACTACGACATGCAGTCCGACGGCTACTCCCTCGATGACAAACGCACCAGGATCAAAGACAACGACATCCCGGACATCATCGAAAAGTGGAAGACGAAGAACCAACAACCAACAACCAACAACGATAGGACCGCCAGGTCCTTCCTCGTTCCCGCAGACGAAATCCGCGAAAACAACTACGACCTCTCCATCAACCGCTACAAAGAAGCCGTCTACGAAGAAGTCGAATACGATCCGCCTAAAGACATCATTAAACAGCTTCGGAAGATCGAGTCTGAGATATCCAAAGAACTGGATGAGTTAGGGGAGATGCTGAGTTGAGGGACAATTACGTCAAGCTTGGAGACTGCTGCGAAGTCGTTTCCGGCGCAACGCCTCGCCGTGATCGAGATGAGTACTGGGGCGGTGATATCCCGTGGGTCACCCCGAAAGAGTTGAGCGGGCTTGAGAGCCCAGTTCTTTGTGAGACAGGTGAGTGCATATCCGAACTGGGCCTGAAGAGTTGTTCTGCAAGAATGCTACCGAAGGGCTCAATTCTGTTTAGTTCGCGGGCACCGATCGGACATGTCGCGATTGTAGGCGAGTCGATGTGCACGAACCAAGGCTTCAAGAGCCTAGTGCCCAGTCAAGATGTCGACTCTGGCTACTTGTACTGGTGTATGCGCTTCCTCACTCCTCAGATTGTCTCCCGAGGGCGAGGCGCCACTTTTAAAGAGGTATCGAAGAAGATCATTGAGGACGTCAGCATCCCTCTCCCCCCACTCCCCGAACAGAAACGCATCGCGGCCATTCTGGACAAGGCGGACGAACTCCGCCGCAAACGCCGCAAATCCCTCGCCCTCCTCGACACCCTCCTCCAATCCACCTTCCTCGATATGTTTGGTGATCCGACAACCAATCCCAAGGGGTGGAGCGTGAGTTCTTTGTCGGATGTTGTTGCTCGCCTTGATGGGGGCAAGAATGTCGCTCCGTCTGAAGACCACACTGGCTTCCGGGTTCTGAAAGTAAGTGCGGTTACCTATGGTGAATATCGTCCTGCGGAGAGCAAGTTCCTGCCCGCTGATTTCAAAGTCCCGGAATCTTATCTCGTTCGTAACGGGGATCTGCTAATCAGCAGAGCAAACACGGTCGAACTCATTGGCGCAACAGCTTTCGTTTGGGAGACGCCGGCGAACATGGTTCTCCCCGATAAGATCTGGAAATTCATTTGGAGAGCCGACGCCAAGATCGAGCCGCTGTTTGTCTTCTACTTGTCTCACACACCAGAGTTTCGTCGTATGTTGGGGCAACGAGCGTCTGGAACCAGCGGATCGATGAAGAACATCTCGAAGGCGAAGTTGTTGGGAATGCCGATCCCTCTCCCTCCTTTAGATCTGCAATGCCACTTTGCCGCTATCGTTGAATCCGTCGAGAAGCAAAAAGCCCGCATGCGCTCACATCTGGCCGAACTCGACACCCTCTTCGCTTCCCTCCAATCCCGCGCCTTCAAGGGAGAGCTATAGTGCAACTGGTAAAAGATGACTTCCCGAACTCAAAAGGCCCTTGACCGGCAACCTCGCCCAAAATAGTGTAAACCTATAGGTTGACATGCGCTTCAAATTGAAAGATATTCCCGGTCTAGACGCAGCCCACCAGAATCGGTGGAGGATCAAGTCGCTTGAGATTGACGGGAAGAATCCTGTTCTTGCGGAACTGGCGGGCTGGAGCAGCAATGCGAAGGCCGATTTTAATAAGATTATGAAGGTGATGCGGTACGTCGGCACTCAGGATCGCGTCCGGAATAAGAAGCATGTGAAGAAGTCCGATAACCCGAAACATGGGGACGTTTACGAAATGCGGGCGGACAAGGGCAGTGCCAGATTGATGTTCTTCTACAGCGAACGTGATCGATCTGTCGTGGTCTGTACGAATACCTACTGGAAGGCCAAGGACAGCAAGAAGGAACAGGACGTGGCTTTTGATTTATGTGGGCACTTGAAGCGTCTGTATGAAAGGGAGGCAGGCAATGAAAGAAAAAGACGTTAAGACGGAGGCGGTTGATGCGCTGACCGCATTTCTGGCGAACGTGCCGGAGGTCTCGGAGCAGGATCTCAAAGAACTGGAATCGGCGGTACGTGCGCTTGATTCTGACGCGGCGTTTGTCGCCGATTTTCTGAAAGGACTCTTTGTTGAGGATGTACTGCGTGCTCTGGAAGAGGAGGGCGTTTCGCAAAATGCTCTTGCCGGCAGACTCAACAAAAGCCGGCAGTACCTCAGCAAGGTGCTGAATCAGGATAATCGTGTCAACTTCACGATCGACACGATGGCGGAGATCGGTGTCGCGCTTAAACGTCAGCTGTACATTAGGCTTCTTGGACCCACTGAAACGGCCACGATCTTCCGCATAGAGTCCAAGCCGACGACGGTAAGACCTATGAAGAAGCTTGAGGCGGAGCGCCAGGCGTATGTCAGCCCGTCCGACCGGGGATTTACGCCTGCAAAAAGGGTCTCAGAGTGGAAAGGAGTACGCTATGGCAGAACCAGTATGCAGACTGGACGAGTTCTTTGTAACGCGGTTGCATCTTGATTGGCGGGAGCCAAAGAAAGACACAAAGACAGAGCTACGCTACGATTTCGACTACGATGTGGCCCGGCATGTGCAAGAGCCTCTGCGTCGCAGACTCGCGCTCAGGGTCAGCGCGCGCTCAACAAGCACGCCCCCGGTCGGCATAGAGTTCGATACAGAGATCGTGGGCTTCTTCGCGTTTCCGGAAGATATGGAGAAAGGCACCATTGAGCAGTTAATCCGCGTCAACGGCTGCTCCATTCTCTACGGCATTCTGCGGGGTCAACTGGCACAGGCGACAGGTTCCATGCCGGGCGGGAAGTTCGTTCTGCCGACCTTTATGATGCACGATGTTGTTGCTGAGATCGAAGCGGAGAAGGCAGACAAAAAGAAGGCTAAGCCTGCAAAAAAGAAGGTGGCTAAGAAGAAGACTAAATCTGCAAAGAAGGGTCCAAGCCCACGAGCTCGGCCCAAGAGACGCATTCGGATCGACTAGCGGTCCGAGAGAAGGGCTGGAGCAAGGCGGCATCATGGCATTACTGGCTGAAGAAATTGTCGAAGAATGGTTGAATCGGCAGGGCTGGTTCACGATACGGGGGATCAAACTCGGTGTTCACGAAATCGATCTTCTTGCGATCAAACCTGACGACAACGGTCTCAATGCTCGTCATGTTGAAGTCCAAGCGTCCATCAATCCTAGCGCCTACTTCGGAAAACTGCCCAAGGAGGTCTGTCAAAATACGGGGCAGAGTCCCAACAGTCGCAAGAAGCGGTCGAAAGCATTGATGAGGCGGTGCCTCAAGGATTGGGTGGACAAGAAGTTCGAACATCCGCGCAAGAAGAAGCTGATGAAGTCGATCTCCGACACTACATGGACGCGTGAACTCGTCCTGCACAAAGTCTTCGATGAAACAGAAGTGGAGATTCTTGAGAAACTGAAGATCCGGATTCACCGTTTCGACAAGATTGTTGAACAACTTTCCGACGGAAGATTCGATATCAAGGGTGCCTCCGGCACCCACCTTGTGGACTTGATGCTCCTTGGGGAGAGTACAGACCACGACTCGCTTTCGGAAGAGTGAGAAACCCGACAAAAGGGGTCGGCCTGATAATCTGTGAAATTGACTTCTGAGTTGTGGGCCTTGGACTCAGTATGAAATATCAGGATGAGGTTGAACGTGTTTGCGGTCAGTGAGAAAATGGATTGTTGGTCTTCCCGCAGGGAAGAGGGAACGTAAAGGAGTTCACCGAAATGGGCATCGTTGATAATGTCAAGGAAGTCGCTGACCTTGTAAAAAAGATGGGCGACGTGGAGCTATATCGAAAGATCATAGAGTTGGAGGAGCAGGTCTTCTCCCTGAATCGAACCAACCGTGAACAGGAAGATGAAATCGCCGCACTGCATATGAGACTCTCCTTTTCTTCGAGCCTCACATACAAGTCTCCATTCTACTATGCGGATGAAGATCCCGTTCCGTTCTGTCCCAAATGCTGGGAGTCCGAGTCCAAGGCAATCCACCTTGTTGGCTGGGATCGCAATTTCGAATGCCCCCAGTGTTACCACTATTTTCACAAGGAGTCCTTCGGATGGGAGACGGGGAAGCAAGCCTACGACCGACCTTAGTAGATAAAGCGGTGAGAGTTGATACCAGTGAAATTGAGAATATCGTTGATAGCAGCGCTTTCCCGCACCAAGAGAGAGACAGAATAGGTGCAAAGGTGAGGGTGTTATGCGTAGGCTCGTGACAGTAGGCGTCTTCTCGCTACTTCTCTTGCAGGGTTGTGATTCATTTGCGGGCATGGTGCGGCCCAACCTGGAGGATCCAACTGGCGGCTACTACAACTGGATCGGCTCGGTAAGACCGTCTCAGTCTCGTTTCAAATTGTTGTTCGTTGAGGGGGAAACGGTCTATGTCGACTGGGAGAAGCGCGGATTGGGAAAGATTGCAGTCTCAAGTCTGAAGAAGGACTATCGGAGTTTCGTTCGTAAATATAGGACGACGCTTTCCGAGGACCGAATCAACGCTATAAAGCAACAGGTCCTGCTTAAGGAAATCAGGGATGATCTAGAAGACATCAAGTGGCAACAGAGAATGTCCGACTGAGTGTCAACGATAGTGTCTTCTGAAGAAGTTGATTCGCATGTAGGGGGCCGATGTTTCACCACTACCAGCTATTCAAATACCCAGTAGTTAAGGTCGTCCGCAAACTGTGCGGCGTCAAAGGCTGCCTTCTCAAAAGAGACATTGAAGCCGTGAACAAGCACCATAAGTTCGCGGCTCGAAGTCCTCTCAAACGCCTTCTCAAGCGCGTGCTGAAATTCGTCGGGTGACACAGCCGTCAGTTCCGTAAGTACGGCCGGGCCCAGAGGGAAGCCCGATGACAAATCCATAGCTGTGTCGCTTTTCAGGTCGTTCAGGTTCCATGCGAGTCGAACCGAGCATGTACCCATCGCCAGTTCGCCTCGATCAGTGCCAAAGCGAGTCCGGCCATTGTTCGACTCGGTCTGACCTCGGTCCGTCGCGAAGAAGAGGGAGGCGGTTCGTGGTTCAGAGACCGGTCGGTCACCGGTCGTCGCGCAGCCGCAGAGCAGAAGCAGTGAAACTGAAGCTGTCAGTCCAAGTTGTGACTTCACGTTCATCTTCGATCAGTAGGGGTGAATGGATATACATAAACATATCTGCGAAGAGAGTCCAGAATCGTCGGGCCGTGCGTCGAGGACACGAAGTGACTTCGACCTTCGGAGTGCGGCAGTCACACTGCCGCTTTGGGCCGCGAAGTTGGACTTCGCGGGGGAAAGGCGCAAGTGGTACTTGCGCACTCCAGGGATCGCTTCGCGATCATGTGAGACTACGCCTCTGTGCCGGGGATCAGCGGATAACTATGTCCCTCCCGGGGGAGGAAGGTGGATATGCCGGATTCGGCTTCGAGTTGTTCTACGATTGTGTGAAGTTGCTTTTCGGTGTGCGCGGGATGATGGTGAATGGGGATGAGGTTCGTGATGTCCTTGTCTGCCGCGAAGGCGGCGACTTCGCCGCAGGCTGAATGTGTTTGCAGTGTGGCGGGATCCTCTCGTGCTTCCTCGTCCGTATACCAGACTTCGTGCAGGAGCGTGTGGACGCCGTTGATCTGCGGTTCGCTGACGGGCTCGATGCTCTTGTCCGTGCAATAGGCGATGTCGTCGTTGATGCGGATGCCGATGGAGCCGCCGGGGTGTTTCTGGGCCCATATCTTCAGGTTCAGTGACCCGATCATGAGGTGGTCTGAGGACACCGGGACGACCTCAACATCCAGATCCAGCTCGCTCAATTTCTTCGAGCAGACAGGCTTGGCCAGCAACGCGTCGAAGACCTTCAGGGGGTCTGCAGGTGTGTAAGGGCATGTCGGAGCATAAATCGTTACGGGACCGCGATTCCATACCGCGGGCAGATAGAACAGGCCCGTGACATGGTCCATATGATAATGGCTGAGCAGGATGTTCAGGTGGTCGTAGTCCCGCAGGATGTCCTGCAGGGCAGGCTCAGCCAGCCACGAGAGGCCCGTTCCCGCATCGAGAACCAGGGCGTCGGTCGGAGTCATGTAGAGAAAGCAGGCCGTCTGCCGCCCGTAGGAGGGGTAATAGCCATTCGTCCCGAGGGGTATGAGTATGCCGCTCATCTGTCTATTCTACTCATAATCGTGATCCTAATCCTAATCCTAATCTCGGCCCTGATCGAAGTAGAAGATTACAAGAAGGATTAAGATTGCGATCAAGAACGCAGCGGCTTTTCGTATGTCTTTTCCGCCCGCCGCAGTGTACACTTCTTCCTGGGAAGGATCGCTAAAGGAAAAGGAGCAGGATGGGAGGACGGGATGAAATCTTTTGAACAGGTCAAAGATATTCTCGACGAGGCGAAGTTCTTTCACGATCAGTTGAAGGGATTCTACACGGCCTTGCATGACAAGGTGGAGAAGGACAAGCTCAAGCTGATTCTCGACTACCTGTGTCGGCATGAAGACCTTATGCGGGAGATGCTCGACGAGTTCGAAGAAGGAGCGGCGAGTGCCGTGCTCGATACGTGGTACAAGTACACCCCGAACGTCTCGATCGGGAGCTGTATTGCTGAAATCAAGCCCAAACCCGATATGACGCTCGATGAGTTGATGACCATTGCCGTGCAGTTGGAGAACTGTTTTCTAAGCCTCTACAAACATGCCGCGGACCGGGCTCCGTCAGCACAGGTCAAAGAGGTCTTCGACCGGCTGTATGACGAGAGCAGAACAGACCGCCAGAAACTCGTGCGCGATTTGACGGAAATGGAGGATCTGGTCTGACGGGAATGTCACGGATTTAAGTCAGTGCTATTCTGGTCTGAGGACTCGTAGTCGGGGACTGTGAACGTCAGGCGGCATGATGTGTCTAAGTGTTGCAGATGCCGGATATAGGCTCGGATGCATCCCTATCCGGCATCTGGAATCTGGTCTCGGGCATCAGAAAATGCACCACAGTGCAGTTTCCCGGCCCTTCGCGACTGTTGACAGTGTTTGAACCCGTCTTTATCGTACAAGTTTGGATTTATTATGGTGGCGCCTTCAACAACCAAGCTGACAGGACTTCTGGAGAAAGCAGGACTGTTCACCGCCGAGCAGATCGAGAGCATCCTCGTACAGAATCGGCAGACGGACAATTCCATCTCCGATATTGTTGTTGCCCTTGGATATGCGCGGGAAAACGTGTTCCTGAAAGCCCTGGCAGAGGCCATGCGGATTCCGTACGTTCAGATTTCCGATATGGAGATCCCGCAGGATGTCCTTCAGAAATTGCCGACCAAGGCCGTATTCCAGTACAATGTCATTCCGATTTCGACTGAGAACGGCTCTCTGAGAGTCGCCACGCATGATCCCTTCAGTCCCGGTCTGGTTGACGCCCTCCGCCTGGCTTCTGGCATGCGCATCCGGCTCGCGCTCAGTCCGTCCGCTGATCTCGATAAGGCGGCGAAGACGTTCTACGGTGTCGGCGCGGACACGCTGGAGAAAATGATTCAGGATGACCGGATCGAGGTGACACCGGATGAGGACCTGCAGAAGGCTGACCTGAGCGATCTCGATCAGGAAGCTTCCGTCGTGAAGTTCGTGAACCAAATCATCTGGGAGGCCTACCAGGACCGTGCTACGGACATTCATCTCGAACCGATGGAAGAGTCCCTGCGTATTCGCTACAGGATCGACGGCGTACTGCATCAGACGCCCGTTCCCGCGCACCTGAAGAGATTTCAGTCGGCTATCATCTCGCGTATCAAGGTCATGTCGAACATGGACATTGCGGAGAAGCGTCTTCCGCAGGACGGGCGAATCAGCCTCAGGATTCGGGGCGAGGAAATCGATGTCCGAGTCTCAACAATGCCCACCGTGTACGGCGAGAGCGTCAGTCTTCGACTGCTTATGCGTCATAGCGGATTGATCGGTCTTGATAAACTCGGCCTGAACGCAAACGACGAAGCGATTCTGAAGAAGTTGATCAACAAGCCGCACGGGATTCTTCTTGTCACGGGTCCGACGGGGTCAGGCAAGTCCACGTCTCTTTACGCGTGGCTTCACACGATCAATTCAACGGACAAGCGCATCATAACGACGGAAGAGCCGATCGAGTACGAAATGCCCGGCGTCAATCAGATCCAGGTTCGACCGGAAATCGGGCTGACGTTCGCTATGGGTCTTCGCCACATTCTTCGACAGGATCCCGACGTGATCATGGTCGGAGAGATCCGCGACTTGGAAACGGCGGAAATCGCCATTCGCGCGGCTTTGACGGGTCACCTCGTGTTCAGCACCCTGCATACGAACGATGCCGCCGGCGCGGTCACTCGTCTTGTCGATATGGGGATCGAGCCGTTCCTGGTGGCGTCCTCCGTCGAAGGACTGGTCGCCCAGCGCCTTATCAGAAAGCTTTGTCCGAGCTGCAAGCGACCGAGGAAGATAGACGAAGATCTGCTTCGCGGGATGGAGTTCCCGATGGAACGTATCTCAGAAGGCACGATCTACGAGCCCGTCGGCTGCGAGGAGTGTCGCGGCACCGGATTCCGCGGACGAACCGGCATGTATGAGATCATCGTTGTCGATGAGCCGATCCGGAAGTTGATCGTCGCACGCGCATCCTCCGCGACGATCAAGCAGGAAGCGATGAGACACGGAATGCACACGCTCCGCGACGACGGCTGGACCAAAGTGCTGGATGGCGTGACGACGATCGAAGAAGTGCTCCGCGTATCGGAGGAAGACGAGGCGTTAACGGAGACCTGAGACCTGAGTGCGGATACCATCAACCATTAACCATCCCCATCCCCCATGCCCATCTTCAAGTACATAGCGCGTTCCCGGGAGGGAGAGAAAGTCGACGGGACGGTCGAGGCCAATGACCGCCGACAAGCGCTTCTTCAGATCGAGCGGATGGGGCACGTGCCGATGTCGGTTACGGAGGGGGGAGCTGGGTCGGCCAGGGCCCGCAAGGACAAGAGGAAGAAAAAGAAGTTCGCGGTCGATGTTCGACGGGGAAAAAAAGCCCGCATCAAGATGCGCGACCTGCTCATGCTGAGCCGCGAACTCAGCGATCTGCTCTCGTCCGGCATGACGCTTGGAAACGCGCTCAACACGCTGTCGAATCGGCAGACCGGAAAAGCCCAGGATGAAGTGATCGCCGAACTGCGTGACGAGATCATCCAGGGAAGCAACCTGTCGGACGCCCTCGCTAAGAGGCCGGATTCATTCCCCACTCTGTATGTCAGCATGGTGCGCGCCGGCGAGGCGAGCGGCGCGCTTGCTCACTCACTCGAGAATCTCTGCATGCACTATGAAAGGGTGCAGGAGGCCCGTGAGAAAGTCGTCATGGCGTTGATCTATCCGTGTATTGTCCTGATCATCGGAATCGGCACGATCATCTTCTCGATGGTGTTCGTCGTGCCTCGTTTCACGGCGATTTTCGCGGAACTTGGAAGCACGCTTCCTTTGCCCACGCAGATTCTCATCGCCGGCAGCAACGTACTGATCCACTACGGATGGGCTGTCGCCGGAGTGATCGCCCTTCTGGTGGTCGTCATTCGCCGGGCCCTGAGAACGGAGCAGGGCAGACGCTGGTGGCACAGGCGGCAGTTAAAGCTTCCGGTCGTGAAGAACATCGTGAACGCGAACGCTTTCGCTCATTTTGCCCGGACGCTGGGCGCGCTCCTCGCGAATGGCGTTCCGGTGCTGAAGGCCCTGTCGATTGTGGAAGACACGGTTGGCAACGTGGTGATTGCGGAAGAGATACGGGATGCGCGCGACCGGGTGACGGACGGCGCGACTATTTCCGAGCCGCTGGCCGCCGGCAAGGTCTTTCCGAACCTGTTGACGGACATGCTGGCTGTCGGAGAAGAATCGGGTGACATGACGGGAGCGCTTTCGCATATCGCGCGCCGTTATGACGATGAGCTGGACCGGGCCGTCAAAGTCTTCACCAGTGTGCTTGAGCCGATTCTCATTCTGGTGATGGCCGTGCTGGTCGGGTTCCTTGCCATCAGCATGCTGCTGGCGGTGTTTGATTTGACGAGTGGGTTGAGTGTTTAGAAACCTGAGACCTGAGTTTGGGAGGTGTGACATGATGAGAGAGAAGAAGCAGAGACAGCACAAAGAGGGTTTCACCCTTATTGAGATTCTGCTGGTGGTCGTGATCATCGGCATTCTTGCCGCATTGGCGGCGCCGCGGCTCGGCGGCCGCGTGAAAGACGCGCAGATCTCCGCGGCGAGGTCGGATATCAACGCCATCGGGGTCGCGATAGACCTGTATGAGATGGACAATGGCGATTATCCCCCGAGCCTTCAGGCGCTTGTCCAGAATTCCGGCGCGAGGAACTGGAAAGGACCCTACTTGAAAAAGGGCTTGCCGAAAGATCCGTGGGGAAACGACTACATCTATCAGAATCCGGGCGCGAACAACCCTCAATCGTATGATCTGCGGACCATGGGGCCTGACGGCACCGCGAGTGGCGACGACATAGCGAACTACTAGGAATGGAGATCTCGAATGATGGACTGTTGGAGAACCGGGGGCGGAACGGCCCCTGATGCCGGCACGTCACATCTTCGCAACTCCGCTTCGCCGGTTCCCGCTGTGAAAGGCCCGGGTGGAAGGTCGCGCGGGGGCTTCACGCTCATCGAGATTATTCTCGTTGTGTTGATCATCCTGGTCGCCTCGGCCATTGCCGTTCCCTCCTTCGTCCGTTCCTACCGCGGCGCCAGATTGCGCACCTCGGTGCGTACCGTCGTTATGGCGAGCCGGTATGCGCGAAGCACCGCAGTGCTCAAACAGAAGCAGGCGGCCATCCTGTTCGACATCAAAGCTCAATCGCTGGAAGTCGTTTCCGTAGAGCCTGAGGCGGGCAGCGCCGACCGCGACATGTTTCGTGATCTGCGCGGCCAGGGACCGGGCGGGGACAGTGAAGAGGAAGGGAAGATGCTGGTCACGAGGGAACTGAAGCGTCCGCTGGAAGATGGAATCAAAATCACCGAGTTTGACGCCGGGGACACCGAGCAGGTTCTTGATGGGATATACTGGATCAGCTTTTATCCCAATGGCGTCTGCGATGATTTTGCCCTGCGTCTCAGTGACGACAAGGGCTCTTCGGTTCGGATAGAAGTAGATCATCTCTCGGGATCAGCCAAGGTTGAGTATGAGAACTGATGTTCACCGCATGCAGGGGCAGTCCGGCCTGACGCTCATCGAGATCATGCTGGCACTGACGATTGTCGCGATCGGACTTGTCACGCTTCTCACCGCGGCATCCCGGTGTATTGCCGTCGCTCGCTCCGCGAAGATTTACGAGAACGCCAGGCATATGCTCGGCCGGGTCGAACTGGAGAATCCCATCCGGTGGGATGAGGTGGAAGAGGGCGCGGAACAGGGCTATTTCGACGGGAACAGCGATTTCACGTGGCAGAGGACGATCGAGCAGATAGGCGAGGAGGAAGATCCCCTGTTTCTGGTGAGCACCCGCGTGATCTGGTCCGAGCGCGGCAAGGAGTCGTACGAGGAAGTCGTGACCTACATGTTTGTGCCGGAGGCCCTTGATGACGAGTAACCGCAAGGCCTTCACGTTGATCGAACTGTTGATCGCTCTGGCGATCCTGGTGTTTGCTTTCTCCATCATATGGAGCACGTTCACCGGCGTGCTCGACGCCTGGAACCGCGGCAGGGATCTCACCGATGAGCTTCATCATGGCGACTTCGTGATGGAGCAGATTGTCTCCGCGCTTCGCTCGGCGGCCTTTTTTGACAGCCGTCCGGACAAGTACGGCTTCCGCCTGAATAGCAGAACCGCGGGCCGTTATCCCGGAGACCTGATAAGCTGGGTTACAAGCGGATCCGCGTTCATGCCGATGGACACGCCTTTCGCGCGGGGCATTCACCGGGTGGTCGTCACCATCGAGGATAATTCCGAGGGAGATCCGGCTGTTGCGGTGCGGGCGTATCCTTTCCTTGCGGATGAGGACGACGAGGACGGTGAGCCCTGGTTTATCTCCACGCAGGTGAAGGGACTCGATTGCCGGGTGTACAATTCCGAGGACGAAGTGTGGGAGGACGAATGGGAAGACACCAATTCCGTGCCGAGTCTCGTCCAGATCACGCTCTACATGGATCCGATCGAGGAGTTCGGACAAGCCGTCACCCTTGAGCGGGCGATACGCATTCCCATCGGCACGGACATAACGAATGCCGTAAGAACGGCGGAGAAGCTGGAGGAAGATCAGCCGTGAGGCAGAGAGAATGGGAGAATGGGAGAATGGGGGAATGGGAGCACGAAACTCTCAACACCCAGTATCCAATGTCCAATGTCCGGGCCGGAGGCCGGGTCAGCAACCAACCAGCAACCATCAACCATCAACCATCAACGCGGGACGCGTCCCGCGGATCGGCACTGGTTGCGGCGTTATGGACGCTGTTGATCCTGTCCATGCTGGTCGGGTCTTTCGCGTTCGACATGCACGTTGAGGCGAATATTGCGTCTTACTACCGGAAACGCATGAAGTCACAGTACCTGGCCAGAGCGGGCGTGGAGTGGGCGAAGTTCATCCTGTCCAAAACCGGCGAGGTGTCTAAGGACGAGGAGCAGATCGTTGAAGAGGAGATGGAGGCCGTCATCACCGGCGCGATCAACATCAGCCGCGGGGTGGCGATAACGGGCCACAAGCAGGAGTTGGGCGAAGGTTCCTTCACGCTGAGTATCATTCCCGAGAAAGCCCGTTTCAACGTGAACAAGATGACGGACGAAGACTGGGAGGAGATGCTCGACCTGTGCAACATACCCGAAGATGTATGGGGCGAGTTAATCGATTGTTTCCATGACTGGACGGACGAAAACGATCTGCACCTGCTTAACGGGGCTGAGTCGGATGATCCTTTCTACACTGACGCTAAATACCACGTGAAAAACGCGGCCCTCGATACCGTCAGCGAACTGCAGTTGATCAAGGGCTTCAATGACACGATTCTTTTCGGCGGGAAATCGGAAGACTCCCGGGATGAGGATATCCGGGGAATTATCGAGTTTCTTACGACCTGGGACGACGGAAAGATCAACATCAACACGGCCGACAAGGACACATTGCTGCTGGTGGGCATGGAAGAATGGGTCGCCGAAGAGATCATTGAAGGGCGGAAAGGCATCGACGGCGAGGCCGGGACGCGCGATGACGGATTTGAGTCGGTCGATGAAGCGGTGGATCTGACGGGCATGGACCCGGCCTTGAAAGACAAACTGGCGGTCAAAGACGTGAAATACGTCCGTGTCATTTCAGAGGGCGAAGTGAACAACGTAAAGAGCGGGATTTGGTGTGTATTACGTGTTGATGAAGCGGAAGTATCACCTGTATTCTGGCGGGAAGAACTGTCAAAGTAGCTTGGCTCCCGCACAAGAAGAGAATCGATAGACATATCTATGGCTTCAGGAAAAGGCATTGTTTCAGCAGTGACGCTCCGCAACAACATTGTGGAGTGGACTTCTGTCAGGGCGAAGAAGGGCGATGCTGAAATCCATGACAGCCAGCGGGTCGCACTTGATCTGTCTGAAGAAGCAGGCCCCGGCTCGCCCGAAATGTCCGCCGCTGTTAAGGCTACCTGTCGACGTATTCCCAACGTTCACTTGTCTCTCCCCAGCTCACAGGTGCTGATGCGGGTCGTCAGCCTGCCTTCATCTGATCCTGCCGAAATTGAGGGGATGGTCGAGCTGCAGGTGGACAAGTTCTCGCCGTTTCCAATCGACCGGATGTCCGTGTCGTTTGAGATCCTCTCCCGGGAAGAGAACAGCTCCCGGGTCTTGATCGCGGCAACGCAGAGGGAGAACGTCGAGTCTCTCGGCGCGGTATTTCAGGGAGCGGAGATACTTCCGCGAGCTATTGACCTGGAAGTCATGGGCTGGTGGGAATTGATGCGAGCGAAGGGATGTATCGAGGAAAGCGGTCTTCAGGTCATCCTGTTGCTCGATGAATCGAGCACCGAGCTGGTGATCGCACAGGACGGTTTGCCGGTTCTCTTCCGGTCTCTGCTTGCGCGCGGTGAAGAGCCGGACGAAACCTTTGTAACGGAAGTCGCCGAGGAAACGGCCTACACCCTCACAACGCTCGAGTCGGAAGTTGGCGGGGATGTACTGCACATCACGTGTTGGAGCTGGGATGCGGTTCCCGAGAACATGCTTGAAAGCCTGGAGGTGGAATGTGGAGTGAAGGGGGTGGCCAGGTCCCTTGACGAACTGCCGCCGTTAACAGAAGGCCTTGCCCGCAGAGCCCTGCGTCGGCAACCCGCCGTCATGGATCTCGCCCCGCAGGATTGGCATGCGACGGAGAAATCGCGCGCGGCGAAGAAGAAACTGTTAGCCGCCACGTTTGTCTTTCTCGTCCTGTGGCTTGGAGCCGTCGGCGGACTGTGGGTCTATTTGAATCTGCAGGCGACGAGTTATGAAAAACTGCATGCCACGTCGCAGAGTCTCGGCGAACCGGCGCAGGAAGTCCGTCGGCTGCGCTCAAAAGTGCAGGCGCTGGAGCAGTTCTCGGATCGTTCCCGCTCCGCACTGGAATGCCTGCTTGAAGTCACCGTGCTTCTCCCCGAGGGAGTTGAGATTTCGTCATTCAACTACAAGAAGGGCCGTGCCGTCAGTCTGCGGGGGCAGGCCAAGTCTGCCAACCCCATCTATGACTTCTTTGAAGCCCTCGAGAAGTCGGAGCTCTTCACCAAGACTGACGCGGGCGGGATTACGACGAAGAACGACCGGGGCGAGAGGCTTTCCGAATTCAAGGTTACCTGTCAACTGCCGGAAGAAGAGGAGTAATGAAGCTTTCTGTAAGAGAACTGTTCCTGCTTTGGCTTACCGTCGCGGCTTTGCTTGTCGGCGGAAGCTACTGGTACCTCGAGCCGAAAGTGAAGGAAATGAAGCAGGAGCAGGGCGACCGTGCGAATCTGGAGAACCAGATTCAGGGGTTCAGGCGCCTGTTGGACCAGGAAGAGGAGTGGAACAAACGCCTTAACGATATTCTGAAAACGCTTCCGAGCTATCCGATGGAACAGGATGTGACGTCGCAATTGTTGAAGACTCTTCAACAAACCGCCGACAAACATGGTCTGATACTGCTGAGACGGGAGCCCGATAAAGAGAAGCAGGTGGGAGACCTGTTCGAAGTAGCGATCACCTGCACATGGGACGGCGAGCTCAAGGCGCTGGTCCATTTTCTCTATGATTTGCAGACCCGCGGTGCTATTGTCGATATCCGTGAACTTGCGGCAACTCCTTCTCAGGCGGGAAGACTGAAAGGAAGTTTCAAGGTGGACTGTGCATACAGTCGGACGGGTGTGCCGCAAGGAGGAGAACCAGCCGGTCCGGATTCGTCCGGCTGATTTTGTGTTTGAGATGAGTTGGAAAAAGCAGGCAGTCGACATATGAGGAACAGACGTTTGATAAAGTCATCAAATCGGATCATTACCGCCTATATGATCCTTTCACTGCTAAGCGCCCAATGGCCTGCCTCAGCCCAGCCATCGCCTTCGGCTCCGCCCCCTTCGGGTCCCACGATAGGCAGGGATAAGCTCATCAATCTCAATTTCCGCGATGCTCCTCTCGACCAGGTTCTGACGTTCTACAGCGAGATGACCGGTCGAACATTGATCAAAGCCCCCGGTGTGAACGCCACGATTACCCTGAAAAGTCAGAGCAGACTGACGCAGCAAGAAGCGCTTGATGCTATCGAAAGCATTCTCGCCATGCACAACGTGGCTCTCGTTCCGATGGGTGAGAAGTTTCTTAAAGTGGTCCAGACGGCGACTGTGCGCAAAGAGGGCATGGAACTGGCCATGACGCTCCCGGAAGAGCCGTTCCCGGAAACGGACACGCTCATCAGTCAGATCATCCCCCTGAAGTATATCGAGATTTCTGAGGCCCAACCGATTCTTGAGCAATTCCGGCACGGCTACGGCAACCTGACCGCGCTGGAACGGACCAACAGCATACTCGTCACTGACACGGCCCAGAACCTGCAGAGGATGCTGGAGATACTTGAGTTTATCGACCGACCGATCGAGGCACGCGAGGATATCTTCGTCAGGGAACTGCGTTATACAACAGCCAGTAAGGTGGCGAGCAAGCTGAATGAGTTGATCCAGCAGTCCCAGGAAGAGGAGGACAAGCCGCGTGTGAGCTCTGTGCCGACTCCGCAGGCGCCGCCCGGTGTGATCAGGGCAAGACGCGGCGCAGCGAGCCCCAACCAGCCGCCAACAACGACTTCCTCAGCGACAGAAATGGCCGCGGAACTCGCGGAAAAGGGCATTATCCGCGGCAAAGTGAAGATAGTGGCCGATGACCGGACCAATATTCTTTTCATCATTTCCCGCCCCGAGAACTTCTCTTTCTTCGACAAGATCATTGCCGTGCTGGACAGGCCGGTCGAAGCGGAGTTCATCGTGGAAGTTGTGGCTCTTGAGTATGCGGAAGCCGAGGAGATCGCGGGAATTCTCAACGAATTCATCGGCGCCGCATCGGGCGAAGAGGCTGAGCCAAGCGGGGTGGCCGGTGGCGAAGCAGCTCAACCCGGCGATGCGCGAAGCACGGCCCTCCGCGAATATGTGCAGCAGCGGGCGCGTTCGGTTGCCAGGCAGGATGCCGTTGCGAAAGCCGGAGAAGAAGAGGGCATAGGCCGTCTCTCGACCAACACGAAGATACTCGCGGACAAGAGAACGAACTCGCTTCTGCTCATGGGACGCAAGGGAGATATAGACGTGTTGCGAGGCATGGTCGAGCAGTTGGATATCATGCTCGCCCAGGTTCTTATTGAGTCAGTCATTCTGGAGGTCCGACTGCAGAATGATCTCAGCTATGGCATCGACTGGCTGCAGCGTTCGTTCGCTCTCTACAATGAGGAGAAAGCCGGGCCCGGAGGCGGCATCACGGTGCGTCAACCGGTCGCGGCCTGGGGCGGAGGTTCGCGCGTGCTTGGTTCAGACGCCGCGATGATCGACGCGAGCACGGTTGATCGGAGCTCTTCCATCGGCGGAGCACTGACGTACTACCTGACGATGTTTGATCTTAATATCGATGCCATCATTCAGATGGCCGCCGCGTCCGCCGATGCGCGCGTCCTGCAGACCCCGGTGATTCTGACAACGGACAATACGGAGGCGAAAATCAGCGTCGGTGAAGAACGCCCCGTCGTCACGACGAGCAGCACGACGGACGCGGGCACAATCCGATCTTCATATGAGTATAGGAATATCGGCATCAACCTGACGGTGACCCCGCATATCAATCCGCAGAGATTCGTCGTTATGGAGATCAATCAGACGGCGGACGGCGTGTCGGGAAGTGTCGAAATTGATGGTAACTCCGTGCCCATCATCACGAAACGCGAATTCTCGGCCTCAGTCGCTGTTGATAATCGCGAGACGATCGTGCTGGGCGGTTTGGTCAGCACGGACAAAGCGAAGAGCCGGACGAAGGTCCCCATTCTCGGTGACATTCCCATCCTGGGCACGCTTTTCAGGTCTGATTCGAGGAGCGACATCAAGAGGGAACTGCTTGTGCTTCTGACTCCCTACGTGCTTATGACGCCCGAGGAGGTCCGTGATGAAACGGAACGCCTCCACAAGAGTACGAACCTCAAGGATTCCGACTGGTATCGAGGGTGGTCCGACAGTCCTCTGGCGAAACCGACAAAAGAGCAGATCAAGGCTCAGCGGAAGCTGTTCAAGAAACAGCAGAAAGAGGAGCAGGAATCCCGCAGGAAATGGAAGCGACTTGGACTCTCTGATCGCATGCCCGAAATAGGAAAGGCGGAGCCCGAGGCGGAACCGAAGGTTGTGGAGCCGGCGCCGGCCGAACCGCAGGCGAGCGAGACCCCGGAAGCGGCGGTCGTCGTGGACGAACCCGCTATTGTTGCGG
>JAHIZV010000059.1 GCA_018814445.1 Verrucomicrobiota bacterium
AAGGCAACACGTCAACCGCCATGAAAGAGAAGCCGAACAGTTGACCTGTGGCAGCCTGGTAGTCGCCCGCAAAACTGCCGGATGACGAAGTGTTGGTCGCCGTAAAACGGGCAACGGCCGGAACCAGCTGCGGAGTTACGTCGAGACGGATTGATCCACCATCGGGAACCGCCATGACCGGCCCCTCCGTCAGCCACCCCGACAGACCCGCACTGAAGTCCTCCGTGTGCCATTCGGCGGCTTGAGCGGAGACAAGAGACAGCACGGCAGCCGCGTATATCGCAAGACAGGAAAAGCCGGCAACGGAGCTCTTCATGAACGAGCCTTCCTCTGCGACCACCCGCATAGAAGCGCCCCGCAGAGAATGAGGGAAAGCGCGCCAGGCTCGGGCACAACGCTCACCAGCAGCGAGAAGTTGTCTATGTAGTAGCTCTGCGCTCCCGAACCCGAACGGGCAATCTGGATATCCACGGTCTCGACCGCGCCGAGAGCATTGGAGAAAGCCACGCCGTCCGTGCTGTTCCATTCCTCCACGGATGAAAGCGGTACATTCACTTCGCTCCAGCCCCCCACAGTCACCCCGACCGTATCCACCGCCCGGAAGAAACTGTTGCCGGCGCCGGTGAAGCGCAGCAGAAGACTCGAAGGAGGAGTGTCTGCGGCCAGGAAATCAAAGGTCCATGCGGCGGGCGTACCATGTGCCCAGTAGTTTCCGGTCAAGGCCCCTCCTGAGCCACTTGCCCCCAGCCGGAAGGCATCGATTTCCGGAAAGGCCACCGTCTGTGAGCTGAAACTTCCCTGAAGACTCCCGGCGCCCTGCCCTGTCGAAGCAGACCACACAGAGCTCATCTTGCCGCTGTCCCGGTCAGCCCATCCGGCGGCATCGGAATCCCACGTCTCACGATAAACTTCAACCAGATCGGCAAGACAGACGGTGGATGCGAAAGCCGGCAGCAGCATCAGACAGAGCAAGGACGGCCTCGCACGAAGGCACACAGGCCTCACGTGCGGCACATGGCCGACTGATAATGGATGGCCCCTTTTCAAAGCGCCTTCAACTCTCTTGCACCCACACTCTCGTACCTCGATGCCCACTCAGGGTGTCTCCATCTTCATAACCAGTCCCGGACCCACCACGCGAAAGCGCGCATAGTTCTTCATCGTGTGATCTTCTTCCATCGGATCGACACGGAACGTCACATACCGCTCGTATCCGTCGTCGAACACCCCTGCGTCTGCATCCAGGATACGCCATGCTCCGTCGGCGAAGAATTCGGTCCATTCATGATAGCCTGACGGAGCGAGCACACGGCTTCCGGGACAGACGTAGCCCCCGACGACCCGCGCGGGAACGCACGACGCCCGCAGTAGAGCGGCGGCCAGCGTGGCATACTCCGTACAGTCTCCGCTTGCCTGTTCCAGCGCATAGACTGCGCCGCGCCGATGAGTGACATAGCCTTCCTTGGCTATATGACCGCGCACGAATTCAAACACTTTTTGTGCCGTGCCTGATGGACTGTCGACCCCGAGCAGCGCCGCCTGCGCCACGATCCTGCCATCGCCGCTTTCGATCCCCGCCGAAGCCGCGAGGTATCGCGACGGATCACCGGCTTCTTCTCCCGCGGGATCATCATGCATGAATAGATGCGCCTCGACCTGCGCACGTATCAAGCCGTAAGGAGGCAGTGTCAGGTCATCAAAGTGGAGTAATGTGTTTTTCTCTGCATCGCTCACCTGCGCGGCTTCCGGCACGGTGTCGAGGCGCCCGCTATGCTGTACTCCGGAACGTTCGGCCGGCGCTGTAACCCAGGCCTGCCCGTTCGTTACTGTCGATGCACCCGTGTTGCGAATCTCGAAATTATAGCGCAGGACAAGCTCGCGCCCGCCGGAAGAATCAATGCCCGCGGAAGCGGCCTGCATGCAGAATACGACCAGGCACAGGGCCGCACTCGCCAGGCAGTCGGACACGCGCCACGTCCGCATTAGAACGGCACCTCCATACTGCCGCCGGAGGACTGTCTGAAGTAGTACACTGCATCGCCCGGCTGGATTTCATACGTCGTGATATCGTACGTGTCGAAATCGAACCAGTGCCCGTCATACGGCGGCCCCCAGCCGTCGACGTAGAACAGGAAGCGCCACGACCCGTCAACCCTCTGGATGACAATCTGGTCCGCCAGTTCTTCCGCCGGGCCGCCGACAGGGTTGACGTCCGCGAAGAGGTCTTCCACGGGCAGGTCCTTACCTTCCGAAAGTCCGATCATGTTCCAACCCGGCGACACGGAAATCGAGTGTGAGCCGTCGTTCCCCACCGGGCCTGCAAACGTCGCCCGGGCGGTCACGCCCTCGTGCCGGGCAACGAAGAAGCCTCGGCCTGCGTCGATCGGTTCGGTGCTGACGCTGCCGTCGCTTTCACGCCAGACGCCGTTTCCGTCCAGGTACAGAATCCGCCAGCTTCCGTCCGCCTGCAGAATGTAGATTTCGTCGCCGACGCCGTCGCCGAAGCCCTGGCTGTCTCCGCTGAGCACGTCACCCAGCGCCGCGCCGAGTTCTCCGTCGAAGCGCAGGTCGCCGCGCACCGGAGGCGCCATCATCGTGTAGCCGTGCGGCAGTTCCTTGCGGATCACCCCCCAGACCTTGTTCGAATCCGGATCCTCTCCGGCCAGGACCAGGCGATAGTAGCGCCGGCTGCGGTCGGTACCCAGCCCGGTGTCGGACTGTGTCTCCATGCCGCCATCGCCGATCTCCGTGACACCGATGCGCGACCACACGGAGGACGGATCAAACGGATTATCACTGCTGTAGACTTCGTAGTAGACCCCTTCCACGCTGTCCCACAGCACGGTGGCCGTTCCGCTTGATGTGTCCGCCATCAGGTCGGTGATCTCAGGCTCCCAGTTGCTCAAGGACAACGGCAGACCCTGCGCGTCGACTCCTTCGCCCGCGTGTCCGACGTAAATCCGGATTACCTCCCAGTCACTGAATTCAGTGTCGGAGGCCATGAACCGCACCGGATGCACGCCCCAGTCCGCTCCCGTCGGGGTCCAGTCGAAGGTTCCGGTACCGTCCCCTTCGTCCGTGAACGTCGCGTTCGCCGGCATACCCGTCACCGACAGGACGGGGATCGTTCCATCCGGGTCGCTTGCGGTAACGAGGAAGCCGAGGTTCTGATCCGCGAACGTGACCTTGCGGCCGATATAGCCCAGGACCGGGGCCTGGTTCTCCGGTAGTTCCTTGCGGCGCAGATTCAGGTAGTACGTGCCCCCGCCGTTGATATCGAACAGATGCAGCTGATACTCCCACGGGTCCGTCCCGTGGTCCCTGCGTTTGGAAATCCAGACATTATGCAGGCTGATGACCTTGCCGTCGTCGCGTGTCGCCGAGACGATCTCGCGTTCCGCGCCGTCCGGGAAATCCACCCCGGCATACAGCGGGCCGGCCGTGACCGGGACGGTGATTTCATAGTCATATTCGTCTCCACTGCTGCCGGTGAGTGTCAGGGCCGCTGAGCCCGAGCGGTCCGTGACGACGCTGTCCACCGGTTCCGATTCGTACAAATGAATCGATTCGTCGTCTTCCCGCGCGAGGAAGTCCCGCACCGCGTCGCGACCGGGGAGATCGGCCAGCACGTCGTGGATGAGTGTATGCGTCGTCACATCCTCGATCAGCGAGGTCAGTTCGCCGCCCAGCTCGTCTGCATGCGTGAAGTAAGCGTCAAAGTCCGTAAACCGCCCCGAAAGAGATGAGGTCATCGTCCAGCGGGCGACCCCCACGTCGTGAGCATCCACCGTTCCGAAATCCACCAGCAGGCTGCTTCCGCCGGAAGCTCCGTTGACCTCGCTGCCGGTGAGTTCAAATCCGATCAGCAGTCCCTGTTCGTTATCCACGATCTCCGGCTGAGCCGACTCCAGCTTCAGGTTGTACGCCGGGCCGTACCCCGCGTTCAGTACACGCAGTCCCAGGTTGTAGGGCACCGGCGCCTCGATGGCTGTGGTGAACGGATCGTCGCCGAGCACCTGGTCCGGCAGAAAATAGTCGAGTGAAAGTTTCGGCATCGGTTTGACGCGGATGCCATCCGGAATGACTTCCGTCGTGTTCTCCTGATCGCGGATATTGTACGTGAGCGTCGCGCCCACCAGATACACTTGCCCCAGTTCATTCGACCCGCCGGCGCCGATCGCAGGAATGATCAGCCAGTGGATCTCAGCGCTATCGCCGCCAGCGACGGTTCCCGCTGACGTGTTATCAATGCGGTCAAGCTCGTCTTCCCGGATGAAGAACAGGGCGCTGGTGTTGTCGGGATCCGACGTCGCCGTCACTGCGTTTCCGTCCTCATCCTCGAAATTCACCACGATCGACACATCCGTCAGGGGAATGTCTGCGAAGCCGTTGTGGATTTTCATCGTCGCGTCGAACGCCTGCCGCTCCAGTGTCAGTGTCTGCTGGATTTCAATCTGCACCGTGGCGCAAACCACCTCTGCACCCGCAATACGTACCGACCCGCATAGAAGGATTGCGGCACACACCCGGATGAAATTGTTGATCGCTCTATTCATCATTCTGTCCGGGAACACTCGCACGAGAAGCCGCTCTTCTTCTGCAGGGCGTCGGTTATGATGGGTTTATATACACTTGGATTGTGATTCCCGAAGTACTTCAGGTTCCCCCTCATCTCCGTGACCTCCTGCTTGCGGCGGAAACCACAGGCTGTCTCCACCCAGTTGGCGCCCGGCAGCAGCCATGAAAAGTCGGCCACGGGATCTGAGCCGCCCGAGGCGAGATCTGAGGGACTTCGCGCCCGGTTGGCAAAGTTGTAGACCTGTGAGGTCTTGTTACGGTCCACCATCTGCTGGCCCTCAACCCCCACGTAGCGCACGAACGCGCGCTCGCCGGGCAGCAGCAGGCCCAGCGCACGATCACTGATCGAGGTGCCCTGGCTGTGCCCAAAGAGGTAGATGCAGCAATTCCCCGGACTTCGACCGACGGAGCGACAATGCCCGACGATGGCCTTCATCTGCGCGGCCAGCCAGACGGCCGGAAGATCAGCCAAGCCCATATGGGTGGCCAGACACTGAGGCAAAATATCCCGTAGGCCGGCAATGCCATGCGTCGTATTGACCTTGGCCGCGTTTTGGAAACGCATCGGTTCCAGCCCTGTCGCCGCAGTCAGGATATCGTAGAACTCTTTCTCCAGCCGGGAGGATTGCTCATAATCGTTGGCTATGCCATTCATGCTCAGGAAGAACGAGCACTGGTCTTCAGGAAACTCCCTCACAATATCGTTCCAGTCAGGCTTATCACCGGCGAGTTCACTGATCACCGGAGCCAGAGGAAGGGTGCCGTATTTGTAGAGAATGTTGACCGTCCCGCATATCGGGCGGGTGATCATGTGGACAGGCTTGAGAATCGTGTCCATGAAGCCGAACATCTTGCCTAGTTTGGTCCTCAAGGAGGGTTCCGTGGTCAGATACGGACTGTTGTTGCCCCAGATGTAGGGATTTGTCTGGCGGATATCTGTAGCTCGATCCGGCGTCACATAGCGGCCGACCTCCGGATCGTAGTAGCCGCCGTTGTAGTAGAGTCCCGTTTCCTCGTCGTAGTACATGCCCGCCATGCCGAGAGGATTATCGATCGTGTTGATGGATTCCGTTCTTGATCCGTACGAATCATACTCACCCGCCCAGACCACCTGCCCCGAACTATCCACGATCTTGCGCACGGCTCCCCGCCCATCGTTGATCATCCAGTAGTATTCATCTCCCTGCTTAATGAAGAGCGGATAATTGGGGGAACCGGGATACTGGCCGTAGATGCGAATCGGATTGCCTGCTGCGTCATACTCACCCGCCAGCTTGTCGCCGGTGTAATGGAAATACGTCACTTCGCCGTCAACCTGCTTCCACATTCTGAGGCCCTGAGCGTTGTAGCCATACTCAGCGACGACATCGCCCAGTCCATCGCGCACTTCCGTCAGGTAGCCGGCCGCGTTGTAGGTGAAGTCGAGGACCTTCTCCGATGTTTCCTTTCGAACCAGGTTGCCGTCGGGATCGTATGTGCATGAAGTGTCACCATAACCAGTCAGCCGGTAGCCATCCTCGTACTCAAATGCCGTACCGGCTTTCGACATCATGTTACCCACGTCATCGTAAGAGAACGTCTCCAGCACATAACTCTGCTGTTGGGAAGCATCTTCCACACCTACCAACCGCCCGCCCAGATCGTAGTCAAAAGTCAACGTCCGGCCCTCTGACTCCGCCTCGAGCAGTTTGCCTTCCGGGGAGTACTTGTAGCGATCATCGTACAGAGGGTTACCCGCGGGATCCGACGTCCGTATCGAAGCGACGCTTCCGTCGTCCGAGCGCAGGATGTGTACGGTTGTTCCGCCGGGATACGTGATCGTCTGCGGAGAGTTCCATGCATCGTAGTCACCGAAGCTAATCGGCAGCATGGACATTTCAGGCTCGAGTGAAGGAATGCGGATTTCCGAGACGCGGCCGAAAGGCTCACGGCCCACGAGGATGGTGGTCCCGTCAGGGAGACCCATGCTCTCGACGAGTGGCTGCGCTGTATCGTACGAATAGGCGGTTTGCAGGGCGAAGGGGCCGTAGTCGACATCTTCCCGGATCACCTGCCCTTTCTTGTTGTAGGTGAACTCCTGTGAGACCGAATCCGAAGAAATCCGGGCGATGTTGTTATTCCTATCGTAACTGATCGCCGATGAAAGAGTGTTTCCTCCTCCGCCCGTCGCGCCTCCGCCCGGCGGCGCGACCACTTCGGCGACCACTTGAGTCACTCTGCCCGCGGCATCGTAGCACATCGTCTGCCGTCTTCCCGCCGGCGTCGTAATCTCAGTGGGTTGCGAACGCCTGTCGTAGGAGTATGTGAACACATATCCGCCGGGTCGCACGACGTTTGTGACTCGCCCCGCAATGTCATACAGAAGACTGATCTCGTTACCTTCGCCATCTACGACTGCTCGCAGCATACTCCCCGCGTTGAACTCCATACGCGTCTCCCCCTGAACCTGATTCGACCAGGACTGCATCCGCCCGGCATCGTCATACGCATACCGGGTCATCAAACCGGCCGGCGTTGACTCCCATGCGATTCTGCCGAGATCGTCATATCCATACTCGGTTCGAAAGGATGTGCCTGTGGCTAGCATAGTATCCATCGCCGTAATGCGGCCCGAGTCATCATATTCGGGCTCAACGGAATACGTCGCGTGCCGCGCCGCGACAGGCATGTCCAGGTAAAGCCGTGCGGGATCGTACTCGAAGGTTACAGCTGATTGGTCGGTCGGGTTCACGGTCGTCACGCGACCCAGGTCATCATAGGCATAGGAAATACGGACAAGGTCTGTCGCGCCCCGCTCTTCGACCAGCCTGCCCAACGCGTCATACGTGAAAGATTCGAGAACCGCACCGTCACTGAACACTTCGGTGATGTTTCCGTCATGGTCATACATGTATGTGACGTTACGCCCGATACTGTTGCTGACGGTCATCCAGTTGGAACCGTACTGATAGAACGTCTCGACCCCGTTCGGCTCCGAGATCCTGGTCTCACGCCCCATGGCGTCGTATTCCATCACGCTGCTGTTGCCGTGAGAATCGGTTATGCTGAGAGGCCTGCCCATGCGGTTGTAGGCGATCTCTGTTTCAGTTCCATCCGGCAGCGTAAACCGGGTTGGATTCCCGTATTCGTCATACTCGATACTGAGATCCGACGGCGGAAGCGAAGCGTCGCCGCTGCTGCGCACGGCAACGAGGTTACCGAGCTCGTCATACGAGAGACTCCCCGACCGTTGCTTCGCGGTACCCGCTTCACGAACCATATTGGTCAACTCCCAACGCTCATTGTACCGGTAGATATTCGTACGACCGTCGCTGCTGATCTCGCGGACCAGCCTGGAGTAAGGGCCGGCGTAGAAGAACTGTTCGAAGCCTCCCCCAGGATGGGTGATCCGCGTGACATTTCCGCGGTCATCGTATTGCAGCGTGGGTTCATCGACTATAACGGAATCCTCCGCCACATAAAGAGCCTGGCCGTTTACCAACACTTGCGCATCACGGAAGCCGGAATCGCGGATTTCCTCCCAAATGACTCCCATCGCATTCTTCCGGTAAGCATAATATTCGCCAGCATTTTCATTATAGGAAAACTCGTACTCCTCCCCAACACCCTCTTCATCCGTGAGCGATGAGATCGTCCCGTCCGGTCCGTACGCAATCCGTTCCTCACGTCCGCCCGCCCACCTTTTCGACACGATGCGGTTTTGACTGTCATACGTGTACGCCGTGGAGTCTCCGATGAAATCAACTACGTTGGTCATTCGCCCGAGCGTGTCGTACTGATAGATAACTTCGCGGCCGCCCGCGGCTTGGTCACGAACGGAACTGATCACGCGGTTTGTAAGATACTCTATCCAGAAGACCTGGTTGCTAAAGTGATCCAGCACCCCGGCGATGCGGTTGGTCTCCGCATCATACTGCATGCGAATGGCGCGCCCCTTCCAGTCAGCCAGGGAAAGCAGATAGCCTCCCTCCGTGTAACGGATCTGCTCTCCATCTTTCAACACCCACAGCCACCCTTCCTCCTCCCGCTCAAGACGGTCCCCGCTTTCGCTGTAGAAGACGCCCGCGGTGACCGCGCCAACGGAATCGAAGTACCCGTAGCCGCTGTGCGCAAGTCGTGACGCGGTAACTGTGAATAAAGTCTTTCGTCCCGGCGTACGCGGCTCATCGAGAAACTGAGGAACTTCAATCTGCTGCGGATAGGTCAGGTAACCGAAGTCCCACGCTCCATTCATAAATGACCGCACGATCTGCCCGCGATCTCCGAGGATATTGACACTGATATCCACCGTCTCTTCACCGTAATCGCCTGATGAAGGATCAGCCCAGGTCGTGTGAACGGCCTTCGGATCAAGGTCTGCGACCGCTGGAGGAGCACCGACCATAAGCCCCGCAACCAGCGCAAAGCCCAGCGCCGATGATAGAACGGCGACCCGCAACAACTTGCCGGCTGCATATGTTGAATATCCCATACTCATCTTTCCACTTTCATGCGAGGACAGCACCCGCCTGTACAACCTGGGGCGCAACCCATGCTCCCGCCCTTCAAACCTGTGGCCTGCGGCTTCGTCCCCGAGCCCCCCCCCGCCCCACGGAGGCCAATGGACATCTCGTCAAGCACGCCAACTCCAGCAGCTACCCCTTGGTAGTTGCAGCTACCCCCTTCCGCGGCAGTTACCCAATAAGTCCAGCACCCCCATGATGAGGCCTCGCCCTTGTGACCGGATGCGCACGTATAGCTGTACGATGCATACCCACACAGGACGTAGGAATGACACCGCACATAGTTCCCCCCACTATCGCCGTCCTCCTGGAGCGGGGACTGCTTGCAGACGATGCGATACGGCATGCTTACGACCTCGTGAGCGGCCAGGACCTCCGGAATATCGGCCAAGAGTTCAAACTTGAAATATGCGTTTTCTGCAGGCGGTTGATAGAGCACATCGTCAGCCCTGATCAACCCGTGGTTGATTAGCCTGAACTCGCCGTTGAATACATCACCGGCTTCCATGTCAGGCACCGTGATGGAGGAAGGATCGATGACCACGACGGCGGCGGGCACTTCCGTTTCAAACGTCGCCCGAAGCACGATGTTGTACTCGTCCTCGATTGTGGTCGGCGCAACGGACCACTCCACGGTCACAAGCCGGCTCTGCAGAAAGACTTCGCGCGATGCCACTACGCCCGGCTTGATCCACAACCGGCCCTGTATGCCTTCATGGGCCGTCGCCGTAATCCTGAATACGTAGGATCCCACTGGAAGGTTCTCGAAGAGGACCTCGCCGGTCGCGTCGGTCGTGAGATTCGTGCGGAGTTGCGAACCCGTTTCTTTCTGCAGCGCGACACGCGCACCGGCCAGGCCCTCAATAGGAATCCCCTGCCCATCCAGCGTATCCGTATACATATCAACCACTCGGAACAGCGCACCGCCAACGCCCGACCCGTCGACGCTGGCATACAGGTTGATGTCTGTCTGCGCATGGTTAGCCGACCGCACCCGCAGCTTGAAGGCATGAGTCTCTTCGCTGACTTGCTCGGTCGGCGCAAAGGTAATGCCCACCGGTTTCTGCGCACCCACAGCAAGGTCACCGAGGTTCGTCGAGGTATTTAAAACAACCCATGCGGGCGCAGGTGTGCCGTCGGGCTTGAGCAGAGCGAGAGTAAGACCCTGCATGCTCCCGTAGCCGCGGTTTTCCATGACCACCGTCTCCTGGACACGATTGCCGATCGCCACGCCGGTATCCACGTAATTAGGGCTCCACCACAACAACGGTTCGGCCGCGTGTATTTGATAGTTCACCGTGACGGCGGTCCATGTACTGAGCGGATTGGGATCGCTCTTGAGTTTCAGCACCAGTGATCCGGAAGCCGCCGCGCTGTCGTCGCCCCAGACTTCAAAGATCAGGTTTGCGCGCCCGCCGGAGGCAATTACAGGAAACGGAGCAGGCGTGACTACATGCATCCCCGTCGGCAGTACGCCGCCGACCTGATCCGCCGCGTCATACTGCAGATATACGTTGGTAAGCGACAGGCCCGCGCTGGTCTGCACTGCAATAGAAACGTTCCGCGACAAGCCGCGCGCAAGGTCCATGTTCACGATCGTGGGTCCGACCTGCACGCGACTGATCGCAAACATCCCCTGCAGCGGTTTATCGAGCAGATCAGGATGCACGGCCCAGACCCGGTACACGCCCGCCTCATTCGCGAGCGGGCTGAAACTGTACCCCCAGTGTCCGGTGCTATCGCCGTATAGTCTGTGAGTCCGCTCGAAGCCATTGACGGAAATCACCAGCTTGACGGGCACATTCGGCTGAGGCTGACCGCTGGCGCGATTCACCGCATGACCTTCAATCAGGATATCCTCATCCCCCATAGAATTCACCGGGGTAATGTTCGTCACACCCGCGTAGTAGTATGTTTCCTGCAGACTGATATCGCGCGTTGTGGTCAGCCCGCCTATTTTCACATGCTCCGGCTCCCCGTAGCGGTAGTGAATAGCGTCAATCTCCAGTACCAGCCTGACGGTGTCCGGCGCGCTTGAAGGCACCGGCATCTGAACCGGCTCGGACGTGAAACTTCCCCCCGCGGGGATGCGCGCGACGGTGACGCCTTCGGCAATAGTCAGCACATTGCCGAACGCCTGCTTGACGGGCTGAACGGCAAGTACCATGCCCTCGTCCGTTACCAGTTTCAGCCTGACCTCCGGCGAGGCCGACGCCCCGTTGCCCGTGGCCGTGATAATTTCTATCTCCTCATCGGAGGTGTTATGCACAACGAACCGGGCATATCCCAGTGCTCCGCGCGCGAAGGCCTCGTTCAGCAATTCACCCGTCATAAGATCGTCGTCCACCGTGATCGAGGAAAGAGAGCTGAGGCGCACACTCTCGGAACTGTCCGGCGCGATCTCCAGTGTATTGGTCATGACCACCCAGTCGGCCAGGTTGCTGTAGCCTCCGACCACTACCGATATCTGTTTCGACGTCGATATTCCGATATTAAACAAGTCAGACAGATGATCGCGTCCATAATACTGGACATGCAGCCGGGCGTTGGAAACGGCGTAGCCTGCTCCGTTGTTCACCGTATAGTACAACCTGTTCATCACGCCCCGGTTCAGGACGTTCGTCGACACCGGAATCGCCGTAAGATCAGGCAGCTCGATCGCCCGCCGCAGGCTCTCGACCTCGCCCGCCCCCAGGTCGTCGACGGCCGCAATCGTGTAGCGCCAGGCGCCGCGCGTGAACCCGCTGTCGATGTATGTCGAGGCGGATGCACTCAGTCCGCCCTGCAGTAGGTTCTCTTCCCCTGCTTCGCCGAGGTAGATGCGGTAGCCGTCGATGCCCCCCGTGTTCGGATGGCTCCACGTAAGAACCGGAAATCCGTTGCCGATGCGTTGCACTCGCAGGGAGTTGACCGGCAGCAACGCGACATTGGTGTATGCGGATGCGGAAGGAGTGGATTCGTTTCCTGCGGCGTCCCGGGCGGTAACCGCGTAATAGGACTCTCCCTGTATAGGCGTCAGATCTTCAGCAATCGGGATAGGAATGTGGTCCGTCAGCGGCGTCCGTCCTCCCACACTCAAAATCTCAGACGTATCGCGGTACAGGCGATACGACTCGGTATCGCCGCTGTTGGCCGTCCACTCAAGGAGAATGCCCTTGCCCACAAGCTGCAGGCTCAAATCCTCCGGCGCGGGAGGATTCTCCTCATCGGCCACGACACGGACCACTGCACTGAGCGCACTGGTCGAGACTTGCCCGTTCACGTCGCGAAGACTGGCTACGGCATACCAGTTGGTGCTGTTGCCGGCGTGATATACAAAGGACGTAGACGAATGCCCCTCCTCGATCGGTGCAAGGGCCAGCGCCGTATCACCGCCATATATGCTGTATTGCGCGGCGCCGGAAACCGCCCGCCAATGAAGTTGCACATATCCCCCCGGTAGAGCTTCACCCACCAGATAATCCGGCGCGGCGTAGGGCGGCAGATCGCCTTGATAGACCTGCAAACTGTGGTCCGTCCGGATCGTGGTCCCGGTGTTGCCCAGGTTATCCAGCCCTGCATAACTGAACTCCAGGTACTCGGGCGACGCGCCCGCATCGACGGGGAGCACAAAACTGCCCCACCACGAATAGGAGGTGAGCGGAGCAAGCGTCACCGCGGTTTCAGTCGGATGCGACGCAGTCAACCTCCAGTGAAGCTGCGGCGTGCCGACGGGCAGATCATCGGCGTCAAACACCGCCACCACCGTGACCGTCGTAGGGTTCAGCGGATCGTTGGCGATGGGTTCGGCGGGCGTCACCTGGAAATCCGCGAGATCAGGACCGCACGCGTCCAGTAGAATGCTCTGCCCGGCGTCGATAGCAGTGCCCCGGTTACCGGCCATGTCCCGCCCCGAGAAGACCGCCCACGCCGTCCCGCAATGCACGTCCGACTGCGCGGTAAACGAGGCAGTGTATCTCAGCAACGACGCCTTGGACAGCGTGAGTGACACCGGAGAGCCGCCCTCCGGATTGATACTCAAGAAGGGGGTCGTCAAGAGAGGCTCACTCACCGTCGCGCTGATATCGATGCGTCCGACGCCGTAGCGGCCACTCGCCGGATCATAAGGGCCCACCGGTGTATAGGTGATCAACGTCACGCGGGGCGCCGTGCTGTCCGAAACACCAGTCGCCTGGGCAGACAGCAGACCCTCGGTGTCCGCCTGGTTGAGCGCGGTAACACGGTAGTAGTATGTGCCGTCCGCGGGCGGGAGATCGTTATAGACAGTCGAGGTGACCGGTGTCGTGTTGAGCTTGGTCGCCTGCGCTTTGCTTGTGAAAGCCGATGCCGCACGGTAGACGTTGAAACCCTTCACGTCCTCACCGAAAGGGGCCGTCCAACTCAGACGCACTGTACCGCTCTCTTTCGAGGAGGCACTCAACCCCAACGGGGCGGCAGGCACGGAGGTGTCGAGCGTAACGGCGACGGCCCCCGACCTGGCCCCAGTACCGGCCCGGTTTGTCGCTGCGACCTGTATCTGATTAACGCCCTCACCGAGCCGGATTGATCCACTGAACGCGCCCTGCGCACTCACCTCCGCTACCCCACCGGTTCTCACTCCGTTGATGTAGAAGAGCACCGCGTCAGCATAAGGTGCCCCCGATCCCGACACGAAGAGCAGATCATCGCTGACCGTAAGCGCACCGGACGGAGATACAACGGTCGGCGCGGGCGGCGGATCAAGCGTAACGGTCACCGAGGATTCCAGCACGTTGCTGTTGCCCAATGTATCAAACGCGGTCACACGGAGTGCGTATTCACCGTCAGTCGGTGTCGCGCTGACATCCCAGAATCCTTCGTAATCCGGCGAGCCCGATGCATCCGACGCGATCACCGCGCCATTGATGGAGAACTCCACACGCCCCACCCCCGCGGGATCGGAAACCGCCACGCTGAACGTGCCCGGCGCTCCCAACATACCGACCGAGCCGCCGTTCCATTTCGGACTGCCGATCTGGGGGCCGAACGTGTCGTCTACGGTCACGACCATGACGGGTGTAACCGCCGGATCTTCGCCGTCCGAAAGATTAACCGTGGTCACGGCGAAGTAGTTCGTCTCGTAGTTCTGCAGACCCGCCAGACTTACTCCGTTTGCCGGCGAGGTGATGCGGGGCGACATCCCGGTGACCGACGCATACTCACTCGTCGCGACATAGACCGCATAATGCTGCACGAACTCCGCGGGGCCGACGCCGTTCCAACTCATCGTCACATAGCCGTCATAAGGCGTTACCGCGAGACCGGTCGGATTCGAAAGCAGCGTGTAGCCGGTAACGACCAGCCCCACGCTCTCGTTGGCATCGAAATCGAAAGCGCGGAGCCTGAACCCGTAGGCGGAGGCCGGGTCCAGGTCCCCGCGCGTATACTGATTGGTGTCCGAGGAAACAGTAATGCCGGGGTTTTCGTTGGTCACATAGACCCTGTACCCCGCCAGATCAGCATGCGTGTTTGCGGAAGGTGTCCACACCGCCGTGAGTGATGTTGACGCGCAGACAAAGGTGATATTCGTGGTGTCCGCGGGCGCCACCACGTCAACCGGGGTCACGGACAACGCGGTAACATTCGAGTTCACGAGACCCGTATCGTCCTGTGCGATCACCGCAAAGTAGCGTGCTTCGCCGCGCGGCAAACCCTCCGCCGCGAAACTCTTTGTCCCGCCCGGAACTGAACCAATCTTCTCCGCGTCCCCGGCATCCGTAAAAGAAGCGGTGTGGCGGAAAACCTGGTAGTGGTCAATATCGTTACCGTTCGCCATTTCGTCGTAGCCCGTCCAATCCAGCCTGATCTCCGTTCCGTCGCCCTCCGGGTCTGCCGTAATCCCCACCGGCCCGGGTGCAACGTCGTCGTACTGAATCGTGACACGTGTGGCCGCGCTGGTATTGCCGGCCGCATCACGCGCGACAAAATCGAAGGTGTTGAAACCCTCTTCCAGCAAGGCCTCGTACGTCCACGTCGTCAGTCCGGAGAGAGCGATGACTTCGGCGCCATTGAGATCAATCGCTGTATCGGCCTCCTTCGTGCCGTTGATCGTCTGCGCGTTGATGATCGTCGGGGTAGTCACCGGATCCACCTCTGGAGACGCGGGCGCCGTGCGGTCGAGCATGAAGTACGCCGTAAAAAGATCCCCCTCGTTGCCAAAACGATCTACCGGCGTCACCGAGACCGTGTAGGTTCCATCCAGCAGACTCCCCGAGGGCGTAAAGCGCAGCACGCTGCCATTCAGCGACCACGTGCCCGGAACGGAAACATGCGCCTTGGTCACGGATTTGATCGTGTTTGCCAGGTCCAGACCGCTGACCGCCTCGACCAACGCCAGATCGACAGTGGCCGGCGGGACATTCGTCGCCGCGCCATCAGGCGGCGTCATACCCGACACCTCAGGAGGAATCGTGTCGCACAGGAACATCACGCTTTGGGTTGTGGATACATTCCCGGCTTCGTCTTTCGCATAGACATGAAATATATTCAGCCCCTGTTCCAGCGTCAGCCCGCTGCTCCAGTCTCCCGAACCCAGAGTCACCGTCTCCTCGCCCTCGATCCATACGGAAGAATCATCCTCACGCCCGCCCTCCAGTGTGATGGACGTCGAAGCCACCTCGTTGGTTTGCGGCGACGGAAGGTGACTGGTGATGGACGGGGCCACCGGCGGAGTGCGGTCGATCGTGAAGCTGAACTCGTGGACAGTCGAAGGCACACCACCAACTATGCTCTCTATATCCGTGCCGATCGACAACGTGTATGTCCCGTCGGTGTCCGCAGAAGTCTGCAACTGCAATTCATACTGGAAGAGCGGCAGCCTGACCAACGAACGGAGCTGCACTTCTCCTTCAGGCCCCGTGAGACTGACATCATCCAGAGCAAATGTTCCCGATCGAAGAGGATTCCCACAGGTGAGAAGAATCGAGCTGACAGGTTCACGCAACGCGCCGGAGGGAGTAATCGCAAAGAAGGTCACCGGAGCAACATCCGCGGCAAGATAAATCGTCCCGTCGTCTCCGGAACTGCCAGAACCACTTCCAACCTCGGCTCCTTCGACGGACAAGCGGCCGCTCAAATCGAAACCCGCGCTCTCTACAGCATACACGGCAATACGTCCGCCACCGCCGCCACCGTCCGATGTATAGGATCCCCGGCCTCCTCGCGCTCGCATGGACCCCTCTCCGCGCAGCAGGATCGTATCGATGTAAATGCCTCCTCCACTTCCTCCGCCATGGCTCGAATTCCCCGGAACTCCATCCGCAGTGATAAGTCCATCAAGGTCTAGCTCGCCTGCGGTAATTCGTGCAAGCCCGCCTCCGACGCCGGCGCCGGAGGCCGCTCCGCTTCCAAGCTCATTCGGATTCTCGCGATTTCCATACACCGCATTGGGAGTGCCATCGCCGGGACCGCCCAAGCCACCATAGCTCCCGCCTGCGTCTGACGTGCTTGCCCCGGCGGTCGTATTGCCCAAGGTGCGTCCGGCCAAATAGCCTTTCCCACTGACGTCAATTGTTGCATCAGCCGTAACGGTCAGCAGATTGCTTACGACCAGTTCAAGGCGATACTCCTCATTAGCCGTCCCCGCGCGATGAGTGAGCCTTGCCCCCTCTTCCAATGTGAGATTGCGAAACAGGAACGAGGCGGAACACACATCCGCCACCAGCCCCGTCCCCCGCAGCAGAGCGTCTCCAGTGAAAAGCTCGCCTTCCGGAAGCCAGACAGGGAAATACTCTCCGGCCGGCGTACTCTTGCTGTCGACGATCAATGTGCCGACCTCACCGGACTTATTCAGATAGAGAGTCCCTGGACTGCTACGCCTCCCGTTTCCCGTCCCCACTGCTCCCCCCAGCACCTCCACTTGGCTGGTCGGATTGAATCCATCGAAATGGTCATAGTATATGGCGACCCTGCCACCACCGCCCGCGCCGGGGGTTGTGTAGGAGGTCCGTCCACCATTAGCTGTAATCATACCGGAGCCCGAAAGCGTCCCCACTTCCAGACGAATCCCGCCTCCGCTTCCTCCCGATGATGTCGTCGAGGAACAGCCGGGCGCTGAGCCGCCATCCGAACGTATCGATCCATCCAGCACAAGCTCCCCCGCAGTCAGGCGAATCAGGCCGCCGCCTTTGCCTCCGCACCAACTGCCTCCGCCCGTACCCAAGTCGTCGGGATCACGAAAGTCGCCGTAGACATCGTTGTAGTAACCGTCCCGTCCGCCACCAAATCCTCCATAGCTCCCGCCCGCACCGTTTTGACTCGCCACGGAAATCTCGTTCCCTAACCCCCGTTCGTTCAGATAGCCTTTTCCACTGACGTCAATTGTTGCATCAGCCGTAACGGTCAGCAGATTGCTTACGACCAGTTCAAGGCGATACTCCTCATTAGCCGTCCCCGCGCGATGAGTGAGCCTTGCC